>CAZILR010000072.1:0-13244 GCA_964539995.1 uncultured Planctomyces sp. | reverse complement strand
CGCTAGACTCTCCGCCCGCCGTGACGCACTTCTTGTTCTTTGGTCGGTGAGAGACGTTTGCGATGAGTGATTTTTCCGTAGCCTTTGGCCGTGAGGTCGATCTTTCGGGCAAGTCGGATGACGAGGTCTTGGCGGGCTTGGCTTGGTTGCCGTCTGCTCCTGACGAACTGCGACGTTGCGCGGAGTCCGGTCGCATCGACAAATTTTGGCGGGCTTGGTCCAAGCGAATTGCAGAAAGCGTTGATCGTCGGCAGCAACGGAAGCGCATTGCGAATCGTGGCGGACTGTGGCCGTGGGGTGATGCGCGTCAGCATCCCGTGAAGCCGGTTTGGTCACTGATTGAGAAGCAAGATTGGCCGCGTTTGGGCCGGTGGGCATCACAGCAACTCACCGCAAAGGCCGCTTGGAAGGACGATCGCACCGAACTGGAGTTGCTCGCGCTGGCGGACTGGTTGTGGAGCGGGCCGCGAGTCGATGCCGTGACCGCGTGGCCAGTGTGGCGGCTTGTGTTGACTCGTGCGTTGGAACTGGCCGCGTATTTGGCAAAGCCACTGACGTGTGAGTTGACGCCCGATCGAAGGTTGCTCGTCACGGGGGAGTTGCCTTGGCTGCTGAGTCAGTTGTTTGGCGACCTCGACGGCGTGACCGAGTTTAAGCAACTCGGACAGCAATCACTGCGCAACGAATTGATTGAACTGACGGATGGTGATGGGACTCCGGCGGCGAGTCTCATCTCGGTGTTACCGCGATGGCTCGCGTCGCTCACACGCTCGATTGAAGTGGGTGCGATTGTGAGTGAGCCGCTGCTGGAGGGAGAGGCTCGATTCCGTTTCGAGGATGTCGTCACGAAGTCGGTCACGCTGTTGGATCGTGAAGGCCGGATGCTCGGCAGTGCGAGTGGCGACTCGAACGGCGCTGTGTCTCGCGCGGCCAAGAAGGCAGAAGTGGGTCCGCTCATTCCGATGCTGCTTCGCGGGACGGAGCTGGCCGGATTGGATGAGCTGTCGCTGGCGGCGGAGTCGTTGCGATTCCGGCTGCACGTCGCGGACGGTGGTTCCAAAGAGAAGTTCCGCAGCGAAACATTTTCGGAATCGCCGGAAGAGCGGTTGATCGTCACGGATACCGATCTGCCGGCGACTCAATCTGATTGGGCGAGCTGGGCGTGTCTGCGGAACTGGTGGCACGCGACGGCGAACACCGCGCTCGTGCGACACGATGGACCGAGCGTGAATTTGCAGCTCAGTCTGTTGGGCGTGCCGGTGATCGACGGCGAATGGGGATTGAACGTGCGGCTCGATGGTCAGCGACTGACCTGGACCGACAATTGGAAGTGCAGTTGTTGGAGCAGCGACACTGACATGGACTACATCGAGTTGCAACTCGAACTTGCTGGCGGGCCAATGCTGTGCCGGCAAGTGATGCTGTCTCGCAAGGATCATTTCCTGGTGCTGGCGGACTCGGTCTCGAAAGCAGGGCAACGACGGATCGATCTCGAATCAACGCTGCCTCTGCGACACGGCGTGCGAGCGAAATCCGATAAGACAACCCGCGAGGTTCGGCTGACGGCGGCCGACGTGAAGGTGCGCTGTTTTCCACTCGCGCTGCCGGACGACCGGCTGCACAGCACGGTCGGCGCGTTTGATACCGCGCTGGGCGAGTTGCGTTTGGCACAAGCGTCGTCGAGTGAAGCGTTGTACGCGCCGATTGTCTTCGATTGGTCGCCGGAACGAGTGTCCTTCGATGCGGAATGGCGCACGCTGACCGTTACGGAAGAGGCCCGCAAGCTGGCACCGTGGGAAGCGGCTGGGCATCGGTTGCGAGTGGGCAAGCTGCACTTGGTCGTGTACCGCAGTCTGCACACGAACGATGAATTCCGATCGGTTCTGGGCCTAAACACCGACAAAGAATCGGTGATCGCGCAGTTCAATGCGCAGGGCTACGTCCTGCCGATCGTGTCGGTCGATGCGTGAATGTCGCCCTCTCGCTCCGCGAGAGGACCGCCGAGCACGCAACGGGTGTGGAAGAGCAGTCGCAGGTCGTTCGCACAGTCAGCGTTCGTGAAGCGTTCGGCATTTGTCTCGCGGAGCGAGACGGCTACGTTCGCCAGCAGCACTTGCGGATCAACTTCTCGGTGTGCATCGTATCGCAACACTCTCCGACCAGGATTCAACGAGCTGCGATGAGCGACCGACGTGACAAGCCACAGCCGCCGACCTGGCCGCTTTCTGACGAAGCGGTCGAGGCCGCGTTGCGACGTGCGTTTGCCGACGGATCGTGGGGAAAGTATCACGGTCCAAACTGTCGCGAGTTGTCCGAACGACTCGCGACGATGCACGACTGCGAGCACGTCGTGCTGACGTGCAGTGGAACGGCGGCGGTCGAATTGGCTTTGCGAGGACTTCGAGTCGGTCCCGGCGATGAGGTCATCCTGTCGGCCTACGACTTCGAGGGAAACTTCAAAAACGTGCTGGCCGTCGGCGCCAAGCCGGTGCTGGTCGATGTCGATTTCGTGAGCGGGCAGCTCGATACCAATCAACTCGAAGCCGCGCGGTCGCCGCAAACGAGAGCGATCATCGCCTCACACCTACATGGCGGAGTGGTCGCGATGCCGGCGGTGCGGGCGTTCGCGGAACAGCATCAAATCGCCGTGCTCGAAGACGCTTGCCAGATGCCCGGTGCGATTGTGCATGGCCGAGTTGCTGGCACTTGGGGTGATGTCGGAGTGCTGAGCTTTGGCGGCAGCAAACTACTGACGGCGGGACGTGGTGGAGCGCTCGTCACACGCGATGCGGAAATCGCGCAGCGAATTCGAGTGCAGACGCAACGAGGCAACGAGGCCTATCCGCTTTCCGAGTTGCAAGCGGCAGTGCTCGTGCCGCAGTTGGATCGGCTGGACGAACGGAATCGGTTGCGCTCAGAGAGTGTCTCGCGGTTGTTGGAGTTGCTGAGTGACGTCGCCGGGTTGCGGTGCTTCGTCGATGCGGGACCGGCAGATGAATCACGACCGGGCTTCTACAAGCTCGGCTTCTGGTTTGAGGACGCCACGTTTGGCTGTTCGCGAGACGACTTCGCTTGCGCGATGCGGGCGGTGGGTGTCGCTCTTGATCCGGGCTTTCGAGCGTTGCATCGCACGCATGCACGCGGACGATATCGGGCGATGAATGGCTTGCCGCACGCGACTCGCGCGGACGAAGCGATCCTTGTGTTGCATCATCCCGTGCTGCTGGGGACGGATGAAGATTTGCGACAGATTCGTGAAGCCATCGCGCCGTAAGTTGGGACTCCGTTCCGACCGGTTGGGACGGAGTCCCAACTTATGGCATCACAGCCAGAAGTATTTTTGCACGAACTCGACGACGTCACCGAAGAGGACGTAGCCGAGACTGCGTTGGCCGCAGTTGATCTTCGCTCGGACTTCGGCCCCGATGCGACGCATCGGCAGACGGTCTTTGTCGATATCGACTCGGATGTTGATGACCGCCTTGTCTTTACCGGACGAAGGATTGGATCGAGTTTCAATCAACCGCAGTTTGCCGTCGTACCGATCTTCCGGAGTTGTGGCCAGCATGAACTCGACATCGAGCGGCGTTTCCTTCTGAGCTTCGACGGCCTTGAGCAAGTGGCCCATGCGATGCTCTTGAACTTCCAGTTGCAGCCACCAAGGGCCGGTTTCGTCTTTGATTTCTAGCAGGAGTTCGCCCCGTTTGACGGGACGATGCAGCAGTTGGCGTTCGACTTCAAAGGTTGCGATCGTGCCAGCTCGTGGAGCAACCACGGTAAGGTTTTGAACGCGGCGTTCCAATTCTTTCAACTGACGCTGAGCTCCCCCAATCGCAATTTTGGTCTCGTCGATTTTCCCCTCCAACCGCAGTTCGTCGATCTTGCTGCCCTGCTTCTTGGCTTCTTCGAGTTCTCCTTGCAGGCTGTGCAGAGTTGCGGTTTTTTCGCTGATCGTGTTCTTTGCCGAGAGGCGTTGTTGCAGCAAGTCGTCGTTGCGCAGCCGCAGCAAAACGGCTCCCTCTTCCACCTTCTCGCCACCTTTGACGGCGATTTCATCGACCTCTCCATCCCACGGGGCGAAGATGTCTTTCTGCTCGACCGGCATCAGCCGGCCGTCTCCCTCAACGCGGTATTCATAGGGAATGAGACACAACGCCGCGATCGCCGCTGCGACTGCGGCGGTGGTGGCCAGCGCCTTCAATTTGCCCTTGCCTTCCAGGAAGCGAAACATCTCGCCGAGCATTTTCCACAGCGGTAGCAGGAACAGCCGGTTGTGCAACAGGCTGTTGTGCATCGCTTCCGAAATGTGGTCGGACAGCGATTCGACTTTCTCCTGCATGCCGGGCCGCGGTTGGCTTTCGGAGATTTGTTCGATGATGAGGCCGCCGATGGGCTTCTTCTGCTTGTCGATCCGCTTGACGCCCTTTTCGTCGGCCTTGATGACGGCATCGCTCTCGAACAGCGGCCAGACGATGACCATGCGTGAGCCGCTCTCTTGGATGTAGTCGGCCAGCGGAGTTGTAATTTGCGGCGGCAGATGGTCGAGCTTGCCGGTGTAGGTCAGCGGTTCGCGCATCAGGATGACCTTGTTGGCCATCGCACACATGCGTTTGACGAGGTTGGCTCGCTGATGCACCGAGTCCTGGCCGCTGATCGCTTTGACGACGGTCTTGTTGCCGTACTGCACGGCGACGCTCAGCCGGTCGCAGCCGAGCAGCAACCGACCATCGTTGGCAGCGGTTGCTGCGACTTCGGCGACGTCCAAACTGCGATGCAGTTGCAGCAGGAATTGCTCAAATTGATCGGAGAGCTTCGCCTTGGCTTCCGCAGTTGTTGGCTTGGGGCTGGCTTGCCGGTCGAGGTAGCGGCAGGCGTAGCCACACATCTGCTCGACGAATTGCAGGAAGCCGGGGCGAGCCTGCTGTGGGGTATCGACGCGCTGGAAAATTTCGACGACGCCGACGCATTGCTTCTGCTGTTGCAACGCCGCGAGCACGATCAAGTCGTTGGTCGGGACTTGCACGCCGCTGCCGTCGTTGGGGCTGTGCGTGCAGGCTTGGCCGTTGGACAGGACTTCGTCCAGCAGCTTTTGGTTGAGTCCGGGAGCATCGGCCTTCTCAAAGAAGCCGGTCGTTTTGAGATTCACGTCGGTGAAGAGGTTGAGTTTCGCGCTGCCGTTGCGGAGCCAAACGGCCCCCGCGCGTGCGCCGACCGCACCGACGACTCGCCGCAGGAACTCGCTGAAGAACGCATCCGGCGGCATGTTGGACCGCGAGTGCTCTTCAATCTCCTTGGCGAGCTGGATGATCTTCTCGCGGACTTGTTTGACACTGTCGGATTCGGTCGTCGACATGAGGTGACTCACGAGGGGCTAGGCAATCAACCGAGTTGCGAACGGGTTTGGCCTCCTGCCAGACCGCGCTCAACACTCGCGAAACGAGGCCAGACCACCGACAAAAACAGGGTGTCCCCGGCTCAATTTCGCGAGTGTCAGGTTGTATGGCCTGTCGCCAAACAGTGACAAGAGCAAAGGTTGAGCGTGCGAAGCTGGGGGATTTACGGCTCGCTTCGGCCCAGGCTGTGAAGTGCGTCGCCGGTCAGCCGGTAGATCGTCCAGTCGGACATCGGCTTGGCTCCCAAGCTCTCGTAGAAACGAATCGAAGGTTCGTTCCAGTCGAGCACGGACCATTCCATGCGTCCGCAGTCTCGCTCGACGGCGATCCGCGCGACCTCCGTCAGCAATGTTTTACCGAGACCTCGGCCTCGGAACGCGGGACGGACGTAGAGGTCTTCCAGGTACATTCCCGGCTTGCCCAGGAACGTCGAGAAGTTATGAAAAAAGAGCGCGAAGCCGACGGTCTCATCGCCGACGATCGAGACCAACGCCTCGACGATTGGCCGTTTGCCAAACAAGGCCCGATGCAAAGCGGTTTCGTCGGCGACGACCTGATCGAGCAGACGTTCGTACTCGGCCAGTTCGCGGATCAGGCCCAGGATGGCTGGCACGTCGGCCGGTGTGGCGAAGCGGATTTGACCATCATCGGGCAAGGACATCGCAAACCTCGGAAAACAAAAACGCCGCCGTGCGAGAATCGCACGGCGGCGTCGCTCATGATCCTGGCGCTACGCGACTAGTCCAGGAACACTGTGGAATCAAACTGCGAGAAGAAATCGTCGTGGTGCAATTCGTCTCGCTCACCGGACGTGGCGATGACCGTGTCCTGGTCTCCGCCACCAGCCAGAGTGTCCTTTCCGGCTTGACCGTTGATCGAGTCATCGCCGCCGAGACCACCCAGGCAGAGGTCGTCGCCGGCCCCACCCAGAATCGTGTCGTCTCCGTCGTCGCCGATGATCGTGTCATTGCCGGCTCCGCCGTTCATCGAGTCATTGCCATCTCCGCCGAACATCAACTCGGCACCGTTCAGGCCATTGAGCGTGTCGTCACCTTCACCGCCCAACATCGTGTCGTTGCCGCCTTGGCTGGTGAGGACATCGTCACCGAGTTCGCCCACCAACACATCGTTGCCGGCACCGCCGAGGATTTGGTCATTGCCGTCACCACCTTCGAGGCGGTCGTTGCCGGCATTGCCATTCAGCGAGTCATCGCCGTCACCACCTTCGACGCTGTCGATGCCAGCACCACCGATGATGCTGTCCGACCCTTCGGCTCCGGAGATGGAGTCATTGCCAGCTCCACCGTCGATCGTGTCATCGCCGTCGCCGCCGTTGATCGTGTCATTGCCGGCGTCGTCAGAACCCAAGTCTCCGGTCGCACCCCAGATCTTGTCGTTGCCGAGTCCGCCGTCCACTGAGTCATGGCCGTCCTGTGCGTTGATTCGGTCATCGCCATCACCGCCGTCCAGCGTGTCGTTGCCCGATCCGCCCAACAGCGTGTCATTCTCGGCCTGACCAGTGATGACGTCGGCACCGTTCTGCCCGTTGAGCACGCTGGCTCCGATGGCACCGGTGATCGTGTCGTTGCCCGATCCCGCATTCACGGTGACGTTGCCCGTGAAGCCAGACGCATCGATCTCGTCATCGCTGGCGCTGCCGGTCAGCGAAGCGGCTTCGATGTTGGACAAGGCGTCGGTGATTCCCGATGAGACCAGGTCCGCATCGGACAGCGTCACGGTGCCGGCCACGTTGGCTCGGACCAAGTCCACGCCGTCGCCACCATCGAGCACGTCGCCGAAGATCGCACCACCAGCAAGCGTGTCGTTGCCATCACCGCCATTGAGCGTCACCGCTCCCAGCGTGTAGGCCGAGGCGTCCAGCAAGTTGTTGCTGGCGTTGCCGGTCAGAACAAGCTCTTCCATTTGAGTGAGCGTGTCGGTGCCATTGCCGCCGGTGATCTTGGTGTTCGTGACGACGGCGTTGCCGTTGATCGTCTCGACCAAGGTATCGTTGCCGTCGCCACCATTCGCCGAATCGTTTCCGGCTCCGCCGGTGATGGTGTCGTCACCCGCGAGACCGAACAGACGATCGTTGCCGAGGCCGCCGTTCAGATTGTCATCGAAGGCTCCGCCGATCACGACGTCGTTACCGTCGCCACCCAGCAGATCGTTCGGCCCGGTGGAATTCGTGCCATCGACGGTGTCATTGCCGCCGCCGCCGTTGGCCGTGCCGTTGAGGGTCGCGTTGATGTAAAGCTTGTCGTTCCCCAAGCCACCGTTGATGTCAAAGGTGCTGTCACCGGTGACGTTGAAGATGTCGATGGCCGAGCCACCTTGCAACGCGGAAAATCCGACGATGTCCAGCGTGGCCGAAGCGGTTGAGTAGGTCGGATTCGCACCGTCCAGCGTCCAGGTGCTGTTCACGCTGATGCCGGTCAGGGTTCCGCCGTTGCCCACCAAAGCGTCAATCCCTGCGAAGCCGGCGGAGATGCTGTTCTCGTTGCCCGAAAAGCCGTTGGCACCCGAGCTGGTCAGCGTCACGTTATCGACGGCCGAGCCTTGCAGCGTGTCGTCGTCACCTTCGCCGTTGATCGAGCCCGTCAACGCCGCTTCGAGATTGAACGTGTCGGTGCCCAATCCACCCTTCAGGTTGAAATTCACCGTGGTATTGATGTTGAAGTCATCCGCGTCCGTACCACCTTGCAGCGTCTTGAAGCCGCCGATGGTCAGCGAATTGCCCGAGGTGTAGGTCGGCAGGAACGTGACGTTGTCCGTCAAATCCCAAGTGGACGCCGCATCAAGACCTCTCAAGGTTCCATTGGCCGTGCCGGTGATCGCGTCGATGTTGTCGAAACCAGTGGTCACGTCCCCTTCCGTGCCGGCGAAACCATCGACAGAACCAGCAGCGGTCAGGACCACGTTGTTGATCAACGATCCTTGCAGCGTATCCGTGCCACCTTCGCCGTCCACCGAGCCAGTCAGTTTGGCTCCGATATCGAACGTGTCGTTGCCGTCGCCGCCAGCGAGCAGTACGGTCGTCGCCGCCGTCACGTTGAAGACGTCATCGGCCGTACCACCTTGCAGAATGCTGAACGCACCAAGGGCCAGCGAATTCGCGCCGTCGGAGTACGTCTTTGTGGCTCCGCTGATAGTCCAGGTGCTGGCAGTGTCTTCGCCAGTCACGGTGCCCGAACCATTCAGGCGGTCGATGCCATCGAAGCCACCGGTAATTTCCGCTTCGGTTCCCGCGAACCCGTCACCATCCGAACCCGTCAGCACGGCGTCGTCGATTTGAGTTCCACCGAGCGTGTCGTTGTCACCTTCGCCATCCACCGAGCCGGTCAAGGCCGCGTTGATGCTGAACGTGTCGTTGCCCGCTCCACCAAGAATGTTGAGCGTGGCTGCCGCGCCGACGTTAAACGTGTCGTTGCTGGCTCCACCTTGCAGGGTCTCGACGTTGCTGAACGTCACCGCTTGTCCGCTGACCGTCAGCCCGGTCGTGGACCAGGTCGTGGCCGCATCCGGTCCTTGAACCGTGTCGTTGGCCGCTCCGCCATCGATCGCGATGCCATCCTCGGTCGAAGCCAGGATCACCGTGTCGTCGCCGTCGTCCATGTTCACGACAACCGAGGTAACGTGTCCCGAAGCCGATCCGATCGTCACGGCATTGGTCGTATCACCCACAACGGTCCCGGTGTCATCATTCCCTGGCTGGGCGTCAAAAGTGTCCGTCGTCGATTCCAGCGTGTACTGCCCACCGGACGCCGAAATCGTCAGATCGTTTCCTCCGGCATCGCCGGTAATGGTCAGCACACCCGCTGCCAGCGTCACAGTGATCGTTGGCACGACCCGGCTTTCCAGCGCTTCAGTTACCGGAGCACCGCGCCGCGAAACTTTGCGAGCCTTGCGAGCGAATTTGGAAGTTCGTTTCCGAAGGACGCGATCGGTGACGTCACTTAACCATTTCGTGAACAACATCAGCCATCTCCTTGAAGAATACCGGCCCGAAAGCTCACTGCGAGACTTCGGAAACACGAGAGTTTGTTTCAACAATTGTCCGTCGCGACTTTGCGTCGTGTGGCCGCCTCATCCGACATCCCTGATGGGCCGGGAAGCAACACGATTACGGACCATGAGCGTGGACACTCTTCCCGCCGCACAGGGCGAATGCAAGATGATTTTCCAATCCTGCTCAGAGAGTTTCCGAACCGCAGCGGGTTATTCCAGTGAGTTCGGCGGAAGCGGCTTCCCCGCAAAAACTCGTTGATTGCCGCATGTTTCGCTCAAGTCTTCACGGACGAGAATCCCTCGCGCGAACCGTGACGATCGCTCTCATCCGACTTCCGAGTTCGCTCTGCATGACCCGTGAAGTTTCACACTCGCGTGCCGCAACTCGCCTCACAGCGGGACTGCAACACGCAACAACCGCGCGTTCGGAAGTTCTGCGGTTCGGAGCAACTCCTGCCGGACAGCATCCGAACTAGAGAAGTGAGAGTCAGCGCGGTGCAGCCGCAGAGACGTAGCCGTCATCGCTCTGCGTGACGAGTCGAGCCAATCGCACGGCTGCGAATTCGATCGAGACAAAGTTTCCTCCAACATTCGGCTCGTCACGCGGAACGATGACGGCTACGTTGAATCGCAGAGCCGGCGAAAGACCTCGCGGGAGATTCGGTCATGATGATTCGTGGGACTGGTTGGATCGTACCGTCAGTGGTGCTCATGCTGCTCGCAGCGAGCCCGTTTGTCCTGGCCCAAGACGCGGCCGAAGAAACGCCGGCGGCTGAAAAATCCGCCGCCTCGCTCGAAGACAATCCGTTGCTCACCGAACCGCGCACGCCGCAGACGTTGATGGATGCGGTCGTGCTGATGACCGACTTGGCTCGCCCCGGACTCGCACATCTGTATTTAGTGAAGCTGCTGGAAGCGAATCCGGATGACGAGACGATCCTCAAACTGCGAGACAAGCACGGCCCCTCTTTGTTTCTGCGATTGTCAAACGACAAACGCTTGCAGCCGGAATCCATCACGCTGCTCGAACGAATCAACGAAGCGTTTCGGAAAGGGGCGACCGATCCCGTGCGGATCGACAAGCTGATCGGTCAACTCAGCAAGACCGCGGCCGAACGTGAGGTTGCGATCCTGCAATTGCGAAACGCCGGCAGCTACGGAGCCGCTCGACTGGTCGCGGCGCTGAAGACCTCGCGCGACCAAGCTCAGCGCAAGCTGCTGCTTTACACGTTGACGCGACTGAATCGTGAAGTCGTTCCCAGTCTGGTTGGGGCGGTTGAAGGCCCGGACACGGATTTGCGGTCAACGGTGATCGAAGCCCTCGGCTGGCTCGGCGATCCGCAAGCCAAGACAGCGTTGTGGCACCCGGCGTTCGAGGAGTCGCAGCCACCCGCCGTGCAGCTTGCCTCTCGGCAGGCTCTCGCTCGTCTGATTTTCGGCGACGTCAAACGAGTCCCGGATGTTTCACAATTCGGAGCCGCTGCCGAGTTGGCGAAGTCCGCTCGCCGCAATTTGCGGGGTGATGGGGACTGGACGCTCAACGACGATGGACAAGTCGAACTCTGGAATTGGGACGAAGCGGCCGGCACGATCGTGATGACGCCAGTTTCGGTGGGCGTGGCGTCGATTCGGACTGGTCTGCGACAAGCACGACAGGCCTTTGAACTGGCACCGAATCGGCCCGAATTGCACGCTCTCTACTGGACGGCGTTGATGGCGAGTGAGCTGCGCGAGTCCGAACGAGGTGCTTCCATTTCGACGCAACCTGGCTCGGCGTTTCACGTCGGCTTACAGCTCGGTCCTGAAGTCATGCAGGCCGCGTTAGCGGAGGCGATGAGTCTCGGCGAACCGCTCGTTGCCGCGTCGGCGTTGAACGCGCTCGCTCAAACCGGATCGGCCCGACTGCTCAAGGCGACCGAAGGCCGGCCGGCTCCCGTTGTGGCCGCACTCAATTATCCGGACTCGCGAGTCCAATTCGCGGCGGCCTCGACCGTTCTGACATGGGATCCCGCCACGACGTTCCGCGGCGCGGCGCGTGTCATCGAGGTTCTCGCCCGTGCGTTGAACGACACCGGGAAGTCTCGCGGGGTCGCGATCGATGCCAACGAGCAACGCGCGACGTCCATGTCCTCGGCTCTGATCGAAATGGGCTTTGAGCCAGAGATCGCTCAGACGGGACAAGATGGTTTCAAGATTGCTGCCGAACGAGGCGACGTCGCACTGCTACTGATCGAAGCCAACGTCGCTCGCTGGGAGTTGTCGCAGACGATCGCCAATCTGCGTTCCGACGCGCGCACCGCGTTTATTCCGATCGTGATCTACGGCGACGACAAATTACGGACCCGTGTCGAGCGGCTGGCCGAGTCGTATCCCCGCATCCGCTTCGTGCTCAGCGTCAGCGACTCGACGGTCATGGCCAAACAAGTCGCACCGTTTTTGCGAACGACGAATGCCGATGCGATCACGCAACCACAACGAGTCGCCACACGCCAGGCCGCGCTGGCTTGGTTGACGCAACTGGCCGACCGCAAGCAAGCCAGCTTGTTCGACCTCAAGCCTGCCGAGAACGCACTGCTGACCGCCACGAACGACGAAGAACTTGGCGATTCCGCCACATACGCGCTCGGAGGAATCGCCACGTCATCTGCTCAAGCGAAGCTCTTCGAGGTCAGCACTTCCGCGGCGCGTCCCGTTCCGATCCGCGAGCGCGCGCTCGCTCAACTTGCCGCGCACATGCAACGACACGGCGTGTTGCTCACCGAGTTGCAATCCGACGAGTTCCGCAAGGCAGCTCGGCAAGAAACCGACCCGCAACTGCAAACCGCTTTCGCGGCGACGCTCGGCAGTTTGCAGCCCGACCTCGCGCGGTCGAGCGAAGTCCTGAAGACCGTGCCGTCACGCGGTGAGAAAAAGTAACCGAGTTACGGCTTCCAGACGTTGAAGAACTTTTGCAGCCGAACCATCTCGCCCGGCAGGTACGCGGCGGCAGTGATGTGACCGGCATCGAGCCACACCAATTCGGGGCGTGTGCCGATCGAATCCCACAACGCCATCGTGGCGGCCGTCGGGATGATCTCGTCGTTCTTCGCGTTGACCATCAGCACGTCGCGGTCTTTCAGCAACCGACCGTGCGTCGCTGGATCGACCGGTTCGAGCAGCTTCAAGAATGACTCGCGCGACTCGCCCGCCTTGATCCATTCCGCGCGAAACGCCTCAGCGTCGCGATGTTCCATGCTCCACAAGTTCTCGCCGAGCTTTCCACCGCCAAGATAAATCGCAACCTTGCGGAATCGTGGCTCACCTGCGGCCGAGAGCGCGGACATAATCCCGCCCAAGCTGATCCCAGTGACGCCGAGTCGCTGTTGGTCCACCTCCGGGCGAGCCGCCAGCCAAGCTCCCGCTCGGCGAATGTCGAGCACCGCCTGCGTCATCCCTTCCGCAGTCTCACGCGGGTTGCGCGAGATCATGCGACGCGGAGACTCCTTGCTGCGACGCTCGCCGTAGTACGGCATTTTGATGAACAACGCGGCGACCTTCGCACGGGCCAGTGAACTCGCGACCGTCTGTGACAGCGGAAACTCGCCTCCCAAGATGTGCAGCACAACGACTCCAGGGAACGGCCCCGCGCCAGCCGGCTGAAAATACTCGCCGTGAACGGTGTTGTTCTCCAGCACGGCGGTTTCCACGGGCGAAGGAAAAGTGACCGTGAGAGTCCGCCAGGAGGTGCTCTCACGCCGAATCTCCGCGTCCGCTTCAAAGCGATGCGGCTTCAGTCGAAAGTGTTGCGGGACGATTTCCTCGTTCTGCGCCGGCACGAATTCGACGCTGGAAACGTCAGGCACA
>CAZILR010000071.1:12126-13290 GCA_964539995.1 uncultured Planctomyces sp. | reverse complement strand
AACATGCTGGGCTGTTTGCCACCCTCCCCCACGTCACGCGACTTCGACGATCGCCTTGATCACGCCGGTTTCGAGTTTCGTGTACGACGGGAAGACTTCGATCAGCCCCTCGAACGGCGTGCGGTGCGTGATCCACGGGCGAGTGTCGATGCGGCCGGTTTCGATCAGATTGATGATCCGGCCGAAGTCTTTCGGCAACGAGTTGCGTGACGCAAAGATCGTCATCTCGCGGCGGTGGAACAGCGGATCGGGGAAGCTGATTTCGTCGGTGACGATGCCCACGAACACGATCTTTCCGGTGTGGCCGACGTAGTTGAAGGCATTGCACATCGACTTCGGACTGCCGGTCGCGTCGAACACATGAGCAGCCAGTGCGCCGTTCGTGATCTCTTGCAGAGCTTTCATCTCACTGCCGTCGCCGGTGAAGCGGATCGTGTGAGCGACCCCCATCGTCTTCTGGCAGAAGTCGAGCCGGCCCTGATTCATGTCGAGCACCGTGATCGTCGCGCCGGTCAACTTCGCAAACTCAATGACAGAGAGCCCGATCGGGCCGGCTCCGATGACGAGCACATGTTCGCCCGGTTGCGGATTCGCTCGATCGACCGCATGGCAGCCGATGCCGAGCGTCTCGACCAGCGCGAGTTGCTCCAGCGTCAGCTTGCTCGACGGATGCAGCTTGCGAGCCGGCAGCACGAACTGCGGACGCATCCCGCCATCCGTGTGAACGCCGAGCACTTGCAGCTTCTCGCAGCAATTGCTGTTGCCGCGTCGGCATGCGTAGCACTCGCCGCAATTCATGTACGGCTCGACCGAGCAGCGGTCGCCAGCTTTCACGTTGCTCACGCCAGAACCAACCTCGACGACTTCGATGCCCAGTTCGTGCCCCGGAATGCGCGGGTAGCTATAGAACGGCATCTTGCCGAGATACCCACTGATGTCGGTCCCGCAAATGCCAACACGATGCACGCGAATCAGCGCCTCGCCGGGGCCGGGTTGGTTCGGTTCGGGAATTTCAATGTGACGAAACTGTCCGGGCTTTTCGAGCTGAATGGCTTTCATGGCGAAACTTCTAGGTGGTGGCGTGTCCGAAGTAGGGTGGGTCGAGGGCGCCGGGCCCCCCCAGGAGCCAACACCGTGTTGGTGGGGGGGGGTGGGAGAACCCAC
>CAZILR010000071.1:0-12116 GCA_964539995.1 uncultured Planctomyces sp. | reverse complement strand
GACCGTCAGGGAGCGGCTGGGCATGTGGGAGAGTGAGGCCGCTCCCTGACGGTCGCGGTACTGAGAATCCTCGTTAACGACGTTGCATAAACGACGGCATTAGGTCGCAGCCTTTGTCGAAACACAAGCGCGACGCGGCAGCGATGGCCTCGTCGTAGGTCGGCATCCCGGCCGAGGTGATGTCAGAGCCGCACATCGCGACCGGCACGAAGCCGTGGCTGTGCGTTTTTGTGCGGAGAAACGTCGGATGATCGGGGCTGATCAGAATTCGGTAGTCCCCTTGCGAGTGCAGGTAGTCGTGGACCGGGGCAACGATGTCCGCGTCGATCCGTTCCAGCGCTTTGACCTTTTCATCAGCGTGACCTTCGTGTGACGCTTCGTCGGTCGCCTCGACATGGACGACGATGAAGTCGATGTCGGGACGCTTCAGTGCCTCGACGGCATAGCGACCTTTCGCCGCGTAGTCGGTGTCGAGATAACCGGTTGCACCTGGCACTTCGATGACTTGCCAGCCGAGCAATCGGCCGATGCCGCGCAGCAGATCGACCGCCGTG
Organism: uncultured Planctomyces sp.; assembly: GCA_964539995.1. Taxonomy (GTDB): domain Bacteria; phylum Planctomycetota; class Planctomycetia; order Planctomycetales; family Planctomycetaceae; genus SXKJ01. The sequence goes on along the minus strand of CAZILR010000071.1, from coordinate 11,562 downwards.
ATGACCGCACCGCGCACGCCGAAACGCTCGGCGAATGGCTTGAGTGCGGGAGCTTTGCCTTGTCCCCACAGCCACGTTTGCGTCGCCGCGTTTTCGCCGCGAGTCCGATTCGGTTCCACGCTCGCCAGCACATCACGGCTACGAGACATCAACTCGCGCAGCAATTCCGATCCCGTGCCGCTCGGCAAGTACGGGTCGATGACTTGGTCGGTGATGTCGTGCGGCGGTGTCGTGTTCGTATCGGCGGCGAACGGCGATGCCTCGCCGCGACCGCGATAAATCAGCAGGTTGCGGTAGCTGACACCGGTGAAGAACTTCCAATGCTCGTCGCCGCAAGCGGATCGTTGCAGAGCTTCAATACACGCTCGGCCGACGTCGTTTGGAATCTGACCAGCCGTGAAACTTTTCATCCGGTTGTCGCCAACCGTGACAAAGTTGCAGCGGATCGCCCAATCTTCCGGGCCGAGCGAAATACCCTGTGCAGCGGCTTCGAGCGGCGCACGGCCTGTGTGATACACAAGCGGGTCGTAACCGAAGAGGCTCATTGTCCCGACGTCGCTGCCCGACGGCATCGACTCGGGAACGTGATTGGCTCGGCCGACGATGCCGCGCCGCGCGATCTCGTCCATGTTCGGAATGTGAGCGGCTTGCAGGGGCGTCTTGCCACCGAGCGACGGCTGCGGTTCATCGGCGACGCCGTCTGGGATGATGAGAGCAAACTTCATGAGGAGTGTTGGTCCTTGATGAGCATCTTCAAACCGTACCGCGACCGTCAGGAAACGGCCTTCTTGATCGGAGCGAACCGCTCGCTGACGGTCGCGGTACGGCTAACAATCCGACTTACGCGATCGGCTCGACATTAACACGGCGGACGGTTTTCGTCAGCCGCACTTCGTTGCCGGATTCGTTGAAGGCCACGCCGTCCATGAAGGTGTGCATCAACAGCAAGCCTCGGCCTGAGACTCGATGCAAATTCGCGGGATCAGTCGGATCAGGAAGCTCCTTCGGATTGAAGCCCGACCCTTGATCGCGGATCTTGAACTCCGCACCCGTCGGCGAGAACACGGCCTCTACAAAAATGCGCCGATCACGATACGGTGACTCCTTTGCACGGACGCGAGCCACTTCGTGGTACGTCGATTTGTCCTCTTCTCGCAGTGAGGACGACAGCTCGAGATTACCGTGGAACATCGCGTTGAGCAGCACTTCTTCCAGAGCGACTCCGATCCGCAGACGCTCAGATTCGTCGAACAAGCCCATCGCGCGCATGGTTTGCTGCATGTGGGTCACGGAGGCAGCCAACAGCGGCAGTTCGTTTTCGAGCACAAATTTGAACTCGGCCTGCTGAGTGCGGTGAACCAGCAGTCGTGAAACATTCCGCTCATCGTCAGCGGCTTGCAGCACCATCCGCACGGTTTCGAGCAGGTCTTGAGCCAGACGCCGCTTCGTCACATAACTGGCCGCGCCGCGTTTCAGAGCTTGCACGGCGGTCTCTTCGGTTCCCACGGCGGTCATGATGATCACCGGGATCAGCGGGAAATCGCGCTTCATCGCTTCGACCAGTTGCAGGCCGTCGAGATGCGGCATGACCATGTCCGTGACCACGACGTCCGGCAAGTTCTCGTCCACCGACTTCAACGCGACATTGCCGTCCTCGGCGTAGAACACTTGGCAGTCCGGCTCTTTTTCCAGAAGCCCGCCAGCGACGCGACGATCCGTCGCGGAATCATCGACGACCAAGATGGTGGTCATGTCAGCCTCACGGCTTTTCTAAGAACGCTTGCAGCTCAGTTTGACACGCCTGCAACTCAGGTCGCAGCGAGTTCAGTAGTTGTTCAGCCGCGGCCAGATTACCAGCCAGCGCGAGCGTTTCCAATTCCTGTGACGGTGTCGTGAGCCGGTCCAATCCAAAAGTCCGACACGCACCCCGCAACGAATGTGCGGCACGGCGAAATAGCGGTGCTTGCTGCTCGGCCAACGCCTGATCGAACTCTTTCATCCAGCGCGGTAAGTCTTCGAGGCAGGCAACGATCACATCGCGTAGTAACGCCGTGTCACCACCAACAATCGACATGGCATGAGTCCAATTGACGATGCTTCCGTTGGCTTTGGGAGGCGAAAAGACCTCCGCTTCCAACGCGCTCGGCGCGGGTCTCCCGACCCCGCCGCTGGATCGACCAGAAGTCTCCGTTGAAATTTCATCCGCAGCGATCGCCAACGACTCGTTCGGGAGACTTTCGGTCGCGTTCACGGCGGGGTCGGGAGTCCCGCGCCGAGCGCGAGTTTTCCGGTCGGCCTTGAAGGACGCTTCATGAGGAAACACCGCCTTGGGAAAGTCCGACTCCAGAATTTCGTATAAATGGTCGGCGCGGATCGGCTTCGTCAGGTACTCGTCCATGCCGGCCGCCAGACAGCGTTCGCGATCGCCGCTCATCGCTTGAGCGGTCATCGCAATGATCGGCACATGCCAGCCAGATCGTGCCTCGCGCTGACGAATGACTTGCGTCGCCTCCAGGCCGTCCATCTCCGGCATTTGCACATCCATCAACACGCGGTCAAACGGCTGACGAAAGATGATCTCGACCGCCTCACGCCCGTTCTGTGCGACCGTCACCTGATGCCCGCGTTTTTCGAGCAACGCAATGGCAAGTTTTTGATTGAATCGACTGTCCTCAACAAGCAGCACTCGTAACACGGAGCGCGCCTTCGGCGCGGCTCGCGCAGGAAGCGCGGGTGCGGCTTCGTCACCAGATCCCAGACGCAGGGAAATCAGCGTATCGAACAACTCCGACTCATTCACCGGTTTCGCGATGGTGGCGGCCAGCCCCGCTTGATCGCACCGCGCTAGTTCCGCCGCGCGATCTGGCAAACTGAGCAGGAACAGCAAGTGTCCGGCTCGATTCGCAAACTCCGCTCGAATGGTTGCTGCCAAATCAAAACCGTCACTGCCGGGCATCTGGGAGTCAATCAACGAGAACGCGAAGGCGCTGTCGCCGCCCTTCACGCGCTTCAGCGCCGTCAGAGCCTCTTTCGCTCCAGCCACGGCCATCGGCCGCATTCGCCACGAGGTCAGCAAGTCCATCAAGTTCTGCCGGCTCGTCGCGTTGTCATCGACAATCAACACTCGCAGCCCGTCCAGCGGCGAAGGATTCATCGCGGCCGCGACCAACTCGGACACCGCGGGACGCACTCGACTGGTCACGAAAAACGTGCTGCCGTGACCGGGTTCACTTTTTAGCCACACGCGCCCGCCCATGAGCTGCGCCAGCTTCGACGTGATCGACAGGCCCAATCCGGTGCCGCCATACTTGCGGTTGATCGACGTGTGAACTTGCTCGAACGCCTCGAAGATCGCGTGCTGACGATCCTCGGGGATGCCGATGCCGGTGTCGATGACATCGAATCGAAGTTCCAGTGATAGCGCATCGCGCGAAGAGACATTCACGCGCAGCACCACCTCACCCGAATCGGTGAACTTGATGGCATTCCCCAGCAGGTTCATCAAAACTTGCCGCAGCTTGACCACGTCGCCAATCAGTCGGTCAGGCACGTCTGCTCGAATATCACCCACCAACTCCAGGTGCTTGCGATGCGCCTCCAGCGCCAGCGTTTTCAAAATGCCGGCAATCATCGTTCGCAAACTGAACTCGACCGCATCGAGTTCCAGCTTGCCCGCTTCGATCTTTGAAAAGTCGAGAATGTGATTGATCAGCGACAACAACGCCTCGGCCGATTCCGCCACCGCCGTCAAATTGTCGCGCTGTTGTGGCGTCAAATCCGAATCGAGCACCAATTCCGTCAGCCCGATGATCGCGTTCATCGGTGTGCGGATTTCGTGGCTCATGTTCGCCAGGAATAAACTTTTCGCTTGGCTGGCCGAGTCCGCTTCTTCTTTCGCTCGCAGCAACTGCCCCTCGACTCGCTTCTGCTTGGTCATGTCGAGCACGAAGCAGATGCACTCGCTCGTCGAGTTATCGAGCATCGAAACTCCGAGCATCACCGGCACGCGGCTGCCATCCTTGCGAATGTACTCCTTTTCCCAAGGCTGACTGACGCCTGTTCGATTCAGGGACTCGATCGCTTGCAGATCGAACTCGCGAAATTCCGGCGGCGTGATTTTGTCCCATCGCAGCCGGCCGGATGTCAGATCCTCTCGCGTGTAGCCAGTCAGAGTCAGATAGGCATCGTTCGCTTCCAGCACGCGACCCGACAAGTCCGCCAGCATGATGCCGATGATGTTTGCGTCGAACAGCTTCTTGAAGCGAGACGTGCTGCGCTGCAACGCTTCTTCGGCTTCGACGCGCGGGGTGACGTCCCAAAACATCGTCTGCGTCCCAACCACTTTTCCCTTCACATCGGTCGCGGGAGCCTTCATGACCTGCACATGCAGCCGCCGGCCATCAGGAGTCCGGTGGGCTTCGATGTCTTCGACCACCAGCCGTTCGTGCATGACCTGCTGGTCATCGTGGCGGTACTTCTCCGCCAGCTCCGGCGGAAAGAAGGCGAAGTCGGTTCGTCCGACCAACTCATCCAACCGCTTGTGAAGCTCGTCACAGAATCGTTGGTTCGCAAAAACGAAATGTCCTTGAGCATCCTTGCGAAACACGTTGATCGGCAGCGACTCGATCAGCGAACGATACATCTCTTCCGTCTGCCGCAACGCGGATTCGGTCAGCTTGCGTTCGACGGCGTGTCGAATGGTACGTTCGAGAATCGACGTCGTCATCCGATCTTTGATCAGCACGTCCTGCGCACCGGCTCGCAACGAGCTCATCGCGGCCTCATCATCATCCCAGCAGACCAGCATCAGCACCGGCGTGCGTGGAGCCACCGCTTGCAGATCGCGCAACCCATCAACGCCGTATCGGTCGGGTAGCGCCCAATCCAGCAAGATCACATCGATCGGAGTCTTCTCGAGCGCCAGTTTGGCGGCCCCAATACTGCCCACATGCGTCACTCGCATTCGGCATCGCGACGATTGCGCAAGCAGATCACTCAGCCACCGCGCTTCTGCGGGGTTGTCCTCCACGAGCAACACGGAAAGCTCGGAGTCCAGCATGTTGAAAAACCGACGTGTGCGATCTGAGGGGCCAATCTGTCCGCTTGCGAAACCGCAAACAGCATCAGCGAGCCATGCTCAAACGTCAAGCCGCGAGATTGCCCGACCCTCAATTGACGCCGAAGAATCGCATGTCTCGCGTCACAAATGCTCGCCAAACAAAAACGGCCCGACGCCAAATCGACGTCAGGCCGTGTTCCTTCTCGCATCTGAATTTGCTTCGTGGGTCAGCTCTTCTTGATGTTGTAGCAGTGCAGGTTTTGTTGGTCGCGAAGATACAGCCGGCCGCCGAGCACCACCGGATGCGGCCAACCCGGTCCATCTTTGGTCTTCACGTCAAACTTGCCCTTCACCTGTAACTCCTTCGGGTTCGCCTCGATCAGAGCCATCACTCCGTTTTGGTAACGGAAGTAAAGATGCCCATCCGCGTAAACCACTGCGGCCGAATCCCCGCCGGGTCCGCGCTGCGGTCCCCAAGTCGGCTTGCCGGTCAGAAAGTCCACGCAAACCGGCAGACCCTGGTTGTGCCCGTGACCCATGTAAAGGTAGTCGCCGAGCAGTACCACCCCGCCGTGATGATTCTGCAACTCGCCTGCCTTCTTGTACCAAACCTCGTCGGCGCGCAATCCCGATCCGTCCTTCACGATCTTCAGCAGAGCCGCTCCACCGTCGCCGTAGCCGGACGAGCAAAACACATAATCATCTCGCACGATCGGAGTCGGAATCGCCGCCGTTCCGTTCGTGATCTTGTTGTAATTCCACAGCAACTTGCCATCGCTGGCTTGCACCGAAACGATCCCTTTGCCGACCAGTTGCACATATTGCTTCGTGCCGCCGGCATTGCTGATGACCACCGACGAATACGCCGCTCCATCGTTCCCCTTGTCTCCTAGTTTCGGCACGGCTGACTTCCAAATCACGTCGCCCGTTTTCTTGTCGAGCGCCGCCAACATCGCGTCATTGGAACCGGGCGTGACGATCAGTCGGTCACCGTCCACCAGCGGAGACTCGCTGTAGCCCCAGCCCGACATCATCTTCCCGCCGAAGTCCTTTGTGAAACTCTTCGTCCAGATCACGTTGCCCGACTCGGTGCCGACGCACGCCAACTCTCCATTGCGGTCCACGGTGTAGACGCGATTGCCATCCACGGTCGGAGTGCAGTTCGGATCGCCGCTGCCAACTTTCGCCGCCCATTGCTCCTTGCCGTCAAGATCGAGGCAAATCAGAAACGCGCCCCCCTTGCGATCACCCATCGTGTAGATACGACCGCCGGAAATCGCGAGGCTCGAAAAGCCGCGGCCCAAGTCTTTGGCCGTCCACAAGACTTCCGGGCCATCCTCCGGCCATTCGGTCAGCAAACCCTTCTCGGTCGAAATGGCGTCCCGCTTCGGGCCACGCCAACTCGGCCAATCATTCTTCGACGCCGGCGCATCGGCACCGATCGCCGTCAGCGACAACATCGCACCAGTCAAACCCAGGCAGGTCAGCAACAAACTCTTGCGCATCGGCAGGCTCCAGTTTGGGGGAGGGAGTGGCGGGAAAAGCAGGCGGAATGTAGGTGCCACCAGCGATCTTGGCAAATTCTTCTGATCGCTCGGCTCAATGGAGCATATCCGGCAGTCCAAACAATCGCCGAGCATTCGCCGTCGTGATCGCGCCGATTTCGTCGAGCGTCTGGTCAAGCACTTCCGCGAGGCACTCCGCCGTGTGACGCACGAACGCCGGCTCATTGCGTTTGCCCCGATTTGGTTGCGGAGCCAAGTACGGCGAGTCCGTCTCGACCAGCAACCGATCGAGCGGAATCGTCTTCACCAACTCGCGCAGCTCAATGTTCTTCTTGAACGTCAGCATCCCCGCGAACGAGATGTGCAGCCCCAACTCCAACGCGGCATCGAGCGTCTCTCGGCCGCCGCAAAACGAGTGCATGATCCCTTTGAGTTGTCCGGCACCGGCCATCTCTCGCAGCACGGCGACGACATCCGGCTCCGCCTCGCGGCAATGCACGATGAATGGGACGTCGCGACGCTTCGCCAGTTCAATCTGCCGGCGAAAGTAATCGAGCTGCACGTCGAACGGCGTGTGATCCCAATACCGATCCAATCCCGTCTCGCCAATCGCGATCACCTTTGGCGACGAGGCCAACTCTTCGATCGCCTCCCAATCGCCCGGTTTGGCCTGAACCGCGTAGTTCGGATGAATGCCGACCGACGCAAACACGTTCCGGAATCGCGCGGCCAGCGCGATCGTCGCACGACTGCTCTCAAGAGTCGTCGCCACCGCCAACATCGTCGTCACGCCCGACGCGACCGCTCGCGCGATGACCTCGTCCGCATCTTGGCTGAAAGCGTCCTCGTCGAGATGAGCGTGCGTGTCGAACAGCATGGGGCCGCCTCACGACGGATTAGGCCGCCGCTCTCAGAGCCGCCAAATTCTCTTGCTCGTTCTGACGGACGGCGATCAAGAGTTCCTGCGTTTCATCGCCGCCAGGCAACATTGTGATCGCTCGGTTGAGCGACTCCACAATCAACGATTGGCTGGCGATCAAATGCTTGAGCAGAAAATGCAACGAAACATAGTGCAGATCCGTGAAGTCGGCCGAATAGTAGCCGGCCTCGACACGCGTCTGACGTGGGACGAGATACTCGACCAGCAAAGCGATCGACTGGCGTTGCCGCGCCACGCACTGATCGAGCATGGCTTTTAATTTCGCACCATCGGCTCCGACCGATGTCCAAGGCCAAATCTCGCCGACGTACTGCAAGAAGCAGCCCGACAGTTCCCGCTGCACGCGGTTCAGGATTTCCAAATCGGTCGAGAGTGCCATGAACGATCTCAAGTCTCGGATTTCAAATCGCGAATCGATCCTCAACGGCCCGTCAACAAGACCGACGCGACGTGGTTGAACGTCTCCGTAAATCGGGCTGGGAAAAGTCCCAGGCCCAACACCGGCAGGCAGATCATCAGCACGAACAGGCCGACCGGCATCAGGTCATAACTCACCTTGCGAGCACCATCCGGACGCGGCTTGACATACATCGCCTTCAAAATGCGGATGTAATAGAACAGGCTGAAGACCGTGTTGATCGCTCCGGCACCCAGCACGAACCACATCACCCAATGCGCCGATGTCGCTTTGAAGACCGAATAGAAAATCGCGAACTTCGCGAAGAAGCCCCCCATCGGCGGCAGACCGATCAAGCTGAAGACGCACAACGTCATCCCGAAACAGAGCACCGGACACTGCGTCCCCAAGCCGTTGTAGTCGTCAAGTTCCTCGCTAAAGATCTGATTGCGAATCAACGCGACGATCGCGAACGCTCCCAAGTTCATGAACAAGTACACGAAGAGGTAGTAGATCAAGCCTTCGATACACGACAGCGACGCGGCATCCGCCTCCACGCCAGCATGTTTGCTAAACCGCAGCACCATCAGAGCGGACACGGACATCAGCATGTAGCCGGCATGAGCAATCGTCGAATACGCCAGCAAGCGTTTCATGTTCGACTGGCCATAGGCCGACAGGTTACCGAATGTCGCAGTCACCGCGCCGAGCACTCCCAAACCAATACCTAGCGCGAACGCGATACTGGAGACTTCTTTGGAATGACCGGAGAACGCCAAACCAAATCGAACCAGCAGCGCGAACGCTCCTGCTTTTGACGCGACCGACAAAAATCCAGCCACCTCGGCCGCAGCCCCTTCAAATGCATCCGGGCACCAAAAGTGGAACGGGAAGACCGACAATTTGAAGGCCAGTCCGACCATCACCATCATGCCTGCCAGGACAATCGTACGAACCGTCGGATCGCCGATGCCCGCTCCTTGACCAACGATCATGGCCAGTCGAGCGGCCATCTCTGGCATTGAGCCTGTTCCGGTCAATCCCGCCAGCAAACTGATGCCGTACAGCATCACGCCTGCGGCACCGGCTCCATACACGACGTACTTAAGTGCCGCCTCACTGCTCTGCTTGCGGCCTTTCAGGAAACCGACCATCGCATAACTGGGAACGCTGGTCATCTCGACACCCAAGAACAGCATCAACAGATGATTGGCCGAAGCCATGATCATCAGGCCGACCGTCGCACCCAACAGCAGCGTGTAGAAATCAGGGGCATCCTCGCGATCAGGAATGCCGGTCAGCACCGTCAGAGTGATCGTCAGGAGTAAGAACAGACTCAGAAGCATTCGGAAGAATGCCCCGAACTGGTCGAACATCAGCAAACCCGTGAAGAACGACGTCTCTCGCGGAGAAGAAAGTGGTCGAATGCAAGCACTCAAAAACTGATCAATGAAATCGATTCTCGTGAAAGTGCCGACCTCGCTCCATCCGACAGAGACTCGATCAAATTGCCCCATCGCCAACCCAAACGCCGTGAACGCTCCCGCGAGCGCGATCCACTGCGTCGGCACACGCCAAAGCACGGGTAAGATGCGGCACAGTAGCAGGGCGACAATCGTACCGCTCAGCACCAGCTCCGGTGCGAACAGCCCGACTGAAGTCTTCGTCGTTTCGTCCATCAAACGGACGACTAGGGAACCGATTTCGTTCATGTTGGTCATTCCGCCTTCGGGCGGTGTTTTCCCATTCGCACCGCCTCAAGGCGGAACTACGAACTTTAATTGTTCTGAGTCGTCTGCACTTCGCTGTGCGATTTCTGAGTCTTCTGGTAGCCGTCATCGAGTGACCTGACCAACTTTGCCATCGGCTTGTCGGTGTAGTCGAACACGAAGTTTGGATACACGCCCAACGCGAAGCACGGCACGATCAGTGCCCATCCGATGGCCTGCTCGCGCGAGTTCATCGGAGTAATCGCTTCGGGATGCGGCCCCTTGTATTCAGGTCCGAGATAAACTCGCTGCAAGGCCCACAGGATGTAGCCGGCGGTCAGGATCACTCCACTGGCCGAAACGATCGCCAGCACTTTTGAGTAATTCCAAACACTCAGCACGACGAAGACCTCGCCGATGAATCCGCACAAACCGGGCAAGCCCAAGCCCGCGAAGAAAATCACCGCCGCCATGCCGGCATACTTCGGCATCAGGCCAACTAAACCACCGAACTGGTTGAGATCGCGATGATGCACTCGGTCGTAAATCACGCCGACGCAAAAGAACATGCCGGGTGACGAGACGCCGTGAGCGATCATCTGAAACATCGCGCCGCTCATCCCCATCAACCAGAAATCGCGGCCTTCGGCGGCACCGGTCGCTTCGGAAATCTTCCAGACGGCGATCCCGACCAGCACATAACCCATGTGGCTGACCGAGCTGTACGCCACCATCCGCTTGAAGTCAGTTTGGGCCAGTGCGGCAAACGCTCCGTAAACAATGCTGACGACGCCAATGGCCACCAAGGCATACGAGGCGTACTGTGCTCCGTACGGGCACAACGGATACGCGACGCGAATGATGCCGTAACCGCCCAACTTCAACAGCACACCGGCCAGAATCATCGAGATTGGCGTCGGAGCCTCGACGTGCGCGTCGGGCAACCAAGTGTGGAAGGGGAAGGTCGGCACCTTAATCGCGAAGCCGATGAATAACAGGATGAAGGCAGCAACCTGCAATCCCGGACTAAACGCTTCGTTCCCCTCGGACGCCCATTTGGCGAGATCGAGCAAATTAAACGATCCGACTCCATTCCCGGTCAGCGGCGCGCTGGCGAAGAAATACATCAGCATGGCGATCAGCATCAACACGCCGCCCGCCAACGTGTACAGGAAGAACTTGATCGCGGCGTACTCGCGACGCGGGCCGCCCCAAATGCCGATCAAAAAGTACATCGGCAGCAACATCACTTCCCAGAAAACGTAGAACAGGAAGAAGTCGAGCGAGAAGAACACTCCCATCACGCCGGTTTCGAGAATGAGGAATAGAATCAAATAACCTTTGACGTGCTTCTCGATCCCCCACGACGCCAGCATCGACACCAGGAACACGAACCCCGTTAACACAACCAGCGTCAAGCTGATGCCGTCGTAGCCAATTCGGTAGTAGATGTTCCAACTCGATATCCATTCCTTCGCGACCACCTGTTGCACACCGCCATCACCGGGCGTGTAAACGCCCAACAAAGCCACTGTCAGAGCGAACGTCACCGCAGTTCCGACGAGCGTCCAAACGCGCATGAACTCGGTGGCGCTCTTGTCCGCGAAGATCAGGCAAAACGCGAAGATCGTCGGCACGAAGATGATTAAGTTCGACAACACTTCGGGACTAAACATGGTCCATCTTTCCAATTGATCCAAAGCGGCGATCACTCACCGCATTCCACATCAACCCTTCGGATACAGCGCGAACAGCAACACGAACAACGTCACCACGCTGACCGCGATGAACGTCACATATTGGCGGATTTTTCCGGTCTGCACGTTTCGCAGGCTCAGACCCAGCGAATGCGTCGAGTTCCCCATCAAATTGACGATGCCGTCAATGACTCCCTCGTCGAACTTGCGATCCCATTTCGAGACCGAAATTCCCATCCGCACCAGCGTGTGCAG
>CAZILR010000070.1:1333-13467 GCA_964539995.1 uncultured Planctomyces sp. | reverse complement strand
GACCACGTCGGCATTCTTGGCCAGCACATCAACGGCCTCTTGCCGGTTCGTCGTCGCGTAGCAGATGTCTTCTTTGGGAGGACTGACGATCCCCGGAAAACGCTGCTTCAACCGTTCGATGACGGCGTTCGCTTCGAAGACGCTGAGCGTCGTCTGCGTCAGATACGCGAGCTTCGCGTCCACCGCGAACGACAATTGATCGACTTCCTTGGGCGAATCGACCAGTGTGATGCTTTCCGGAGCCTCGCCCATCGTGCCGATGACTTCGTCGTGTCCTTCGTGGCCGATCAGGATGATGTGATAGCCCTCGCGCGCGTACTTGATCGCTTCGAGATGCACTTTCGTGACCAGCGGACAAGTCGCGTCGATGGTTTTCAGATTCCGCTCGCGTGCCTGTCGGCGAATCTCCGGCGAGATGCCGTGCGCGGAATACAGCAGGATCGAACCGTGCGGCACCTCGTCCACCGAGTTCACGAACTTCACCCCCTGCCGGACAAATCGCTCGACGACGTATTTGTTGTGGACGATCTCGTGATAAACGTAGATGTTCGAGCCACACAGGCGGATGACCTCGTCGAGGCATTCGATGGCCATGTTGACGCCGGCACAGAAGCCGCGCGGATTGGCGAGCAGGATTTTCATGGGAAGATTTCAGAAGGCGGAAGGCAGTCGGCAGAAGGCAGATTCAGTCGCACGCGAAGTCTAGCGGCGATGGAACCCTCATGGGATGCCAGCCGTGCTTGCATGCCAACTCTCGCTCCAACAACATCTGCCTGCCTTTTGCCTTCCGCTTTCTGCCAACTGACTCTCCCATGCCTGAACTTCCTGAAGTCGAAACGATGGTCCGCGGCATCCGCGACGTGATGACCGGAAGGACTCTTCGCGAGTTGCGTCCGTGCCCGTGCGATTGCCGACCGCTGACACTATCACCGGCGTTCAACGAGATGGCTCGGCGGGCCAAGGGCCAGACCGTGACGGCCGTGCGGCGTGTGGCCAAGCGGGTCGTGATTGATCTGTCGAGCCACGAGTCGTTCGTGATCGAGCCGCGCATGACCGGGCTGATGCTGATCGCCGATCCGCCGGATCGGGAGCATTTGCGGCTCGAATGGTGCATGGCCAACGGAGGCCGATCGCGACAGACCACCTCGGTTTGGTTTTGGGACCGCCGTGGATTGGGCGTCGTCCGCCTGTGTGACCCCGACGAACTCGCTCGGCGATTGGGTGGCGATGCTCTGGGAAAAGACGCCTTGCTGCTGACGGAATCGGATTGGCACGAGGTCTGTCAGCGGACGGCTCGGCCGATCAAGGTCGCGTTGTTGGATCAAAAACTCGTGGCCGGAATCGGCAACTTGTACGCCAGTGAGATCCTGCACGAAGCCCGCATCTCGCCGTTGCGTCCGGCGTCGAGGGTGACTCGCGAGCAAGCCTGCCGGCTGCACGCGGCGACTCAGCACGTTTTGCTCGATGCGATCGAGCACGAAGGATCGACGCTCGGAGACGGCACCTACCGCAACGCGCTCAATCAAAGCGGCGGCTACCAGAATGCTCATCGCGTCTACGACCGCGAGGCTGAGACCTGTCCGACCTGCGAACGTGGCCGAGTCGTCCGCATCGTGCAGGCCCAACGATCGACGTTTTTCTGCCGCCGCTGCCAAGGGAGGGGCTAGGGGCGAGGGAAAGACAAGCCACACAGGACGGGACTTCGTCCACTGTCTCTGTTGTGCGCTGCCGATACACTCCGCCGCGTGTTCGACTTTGTGTTTCAATGCCTTCTCTAGCCCCTCGCCCCTCCCTCCCATGTCGTACCGCAAGCTGAAACGTCTGCTGGGCGAGGCCAACTTTGAACTGAAAGTGTTGGTGCTGTTCGGCACCGGCCTGACGTTGCTCGCCATCGGGACGTTCTTCCTGTACCGCTGGCAAACGTCGAGCTTGCTGAATCGGACGACACTCACGATGGCCAGGTCGCTGGCCGCAAGCGTGGTCCTCAAGGCGCATTGGCAAGCGGTGCAAGACTCGCCCGCCTTCAAGGCCGCCACCGTCGTGGCGGGTCAGACCAAAGAATCGGAATGGCTGTTGAACAGCACGAATTCCAAGTTCATCAACGTGGATGTCGAGGTCCACCCGGATGAGCTGAAGACTCTCAAAGGCGAACTGCTGCATTCGCATCCGACCGACAAAGACGTGGACCCGAAGTTCTTGCCGAGCGAACAGCGCAGCCACGACGTGTTGCAACTGTTCCGCAACGGAAACTTGGATTACGTCGTCAAAGAAGTCGATGGTGAGCCGCCGGAGTACCAGTACTACGCCGCACTCAAAGCCACGGAGTCCTGCCTGTCGTGCCATCCCTCCAGGACCAATGCCGAGGGGAACCAAATCCAGCGGCAGCTCGGCGAATTCATGGGAGCCGCCAAGGTCACGCTTCCGCTCGACAGCGTGCAGTCGCCGCTGCATCAGGCCAACGCCTTCGTGATCTCCGGCGAGTTGCTGAAGGTCGTGCTCGCGATCATCGCCATCTATTTGGTGATCCGCTACGTCGTGACGAAGCCGGTGTTGCACCTGAAAAAAGTCAGCGACGCGATCGCTCACGGCAAGCTCGATATGCGGGCCGACATCCGCACCGGCGACGAATTCGAGGAACTCAGCCATGCCTTCAACCGGATGCTGCGGCACCTGGTCACCGTGCAGGAGGAACTGCGCAGCGTCAACTCGGACCTGGACGGCAAGGTCGATGAACTGGCACGCGTGAACTTGCGGCTGTACGAACTCAACAACATCAAGAACGAGTTCCTGGCCACGATGAGCCATGAACTGCGCACGCCGCTCAACAGCATTCTCGGTTTCAGCGACGTGCTCAACACGGCGGACAATCTGTCGGACAAGCAGCGGCGGTACGTCGGCAACATTCAGATCGCCGGCCGCACGCTGCTGTCGCTGATCAACGACGTGCTCGATCTGGCGAAGATCGAAAGCGGCAAGATGGAACTGCATCTCGCCGAGTTCTCGCTGAACGACCTGATCGAACGCCAAACCGGCGCGATGGCTCCACAGGCCGAGAAGAAAAACATCGACCTGTCCTGGCTGGTCGAACCTGGAGTCCCGCTGCTGTTTCAGGACGTCGGCAAGATGCAGCAGATCGTCAGCAACCTGCTGTCGAACGCGATCAAGTTCACTCCCGAAGGGGGCCGCGTGCGAGTCCGCGCGGGCTTGCGCGACGAACAGCGATTCCTGATCGAGATCGAAGACACCGGCATCGGCATTCCGCTCGAAGATCAGGAACGCATCTTCGAGAAGTTCCGCCAAGGCCGTCAGCAGCCGGGCAAGGAGGAAACGCTCACGCGCGAGTTCGAGGGGACCGGCCTGGGCCTGTCGATCGTGAAAGAACTTTGCAAACTGCTCGGCGGCGAAGTCACGCTGGTCAGCGAGTTCGGCAAAGGGAGCACGTTCACGGTCTCGCTGCCGATGCGGCTGGAAGTTCTCGCCACATCGGGCAACTCGGACGACAGCGGCGTCCGTTCGGGAACTGCATCCGGTTTGAGCCGCATGAAGCCGGATGAAATCCATCAGCGAGCGGCAACACCCGCCAAGGCTGTCTGAGGAAATTCAGAATGCAGAAAGCAGACGGCGGAATGCAGTTTGGCGAATGCCGCGAGTCGTGCAGCGGTGGCCTAATTTCCGCCTTCCGTCTTCCGCCTTCCGCCTTCCAAATTCTCCCCGTTCTCGATTTGCTCAACGGTGTTGTCGTGCGCGGCGTCGGTGGCCGACGCGACGAGTACCGACCGGTCGAAAGCGTGCTGACGCCGTCCGCGCAACCGCTCGACATCGCACGGGCGTTTCGCGAGCGTTTGGGACTGACGACGCTGTACGTCGCGGATTTGGATGGCATCCTGCATCAGCAACCGAACGAGCCAATTTTTCGGCAACTCGTGAATGACGGCTTCGAATTGTGGATCGACGGCGGGCTTCAATCGACGACGGACGCTAGCCGGCTGTTCGAGGCCGGAGCCGCGAAGGTGATCGTTGGGCTCGAATCGCTATCCGAGATTCAACTGCTGCCGGTTCTGATCGCCGAGTTCCGTGCCGAGCGAATCGTCTTCAGCCTTGACTTGAAAGCCGGCCAGCCGATGTTGGGAACCGCCACTTGGCCGGACCCCACGCCGCTGGGCATCGCTCGCATGGCGATCGACATGGGCGTCACGCAGATGATCGTGCTGGACCTCATCAGCGTCGGCGAGCAACGCGGTCCGAGCACCCTCGATTTGTGTGCCGCGATTCGACGACTCGCTCCGTCTGTCCAACTCATCACCGGTGGTGGAGTGCGAAACGCGGCCGACCTCGATCCGCTCCAAGCCGCCCGAATCGACGGAGTGCTGCTCGCAACGGCGCTGCATAACGGGGCGATCGGGTGAAGGGATCTGAAATCTGAGATTCGGATTTCAAATCTCAAATCTCAGATTTCAAAAAATAAAGCGACCCGGTCTGACCGCTCAGACCGGGTCGCCCGAAGGAGAGCTGCGAACGATTCGCTCGGCCGACGTCACTGCCGCACGTCTCGTCCCGCTCTTGGAATTTTCGATTTTTGATTGCCGATTTTCGATTGAACCGCAATCAACAGCCACAATCAAAAATCGCAAATCAAAAATCGAAAATTCCCATCACACGCCGTCCAGCTTGTCGAGCAACGTCTGCGAAAGCGCGAACAGCTCGTTGACCGAATCGCTCGCGTCCGTTGTGAGCGTGTCCACGCCTTCGTTGCCAGCGAGGATGTCGGCTCCGCCTTGGCCGTTGATGCTGTCGTCGCCGTCGCCGCCCAGCAGCGTGTCGGCTCCCGATCCGCCCAGCAGAGAATCGTTGCCGTCGTTGCCGGTGATGACGTCGTTGCCCGCTCCACCGTTGACGAGATCGTCGCCGTCACCGCCGGAGAGTCCGTCGTTGCCGGCTCCACCGATCAACTGGTCGTCGCCGTCGCCGCCATTGAGTTCGTCGTCGCCGTCGCCGGCATCGAGCGTGTCGTTGCCGTCGCCGCCCCGGAGTTTGTCACTGCCTGCTCCGGCGGTGAGCGAATCGTCGCCGAACCCACCATCAAGCGTGTCGTTGCCGTCACCGCTGTCGAGCGTGTCGAAGCCGTTGCCGCCAAGCAGCGAATCATTGCCAGTGGTGTCTACAAGGCTGTCGTCACCCGCCTCGCCAGACAGCGTGTCATTGCCCGCTTGGCCTTGCAACGTGTCGTTGCCGTCTCCGCCACGAACGCTGTCGTTGCCATTGCCGCCCGATGCGACATCGTCGCCGTCGCCACCGTTGAGCGTGTCGTTGCCATCTTGGCCGCTGAGCACATCGTCGCCCGCTCCGCCAATCACGCTGTCGTTGCCGGCTCCTGCAGAGAGCGCATCGTTGCCATCGCCACCATCGAGCGTGTCGGTGCCATCGCCACCGATGAGCGTGTCGTCGCCCGCTTGGCCATTCAACCCCATGCGCACGAAGCCCAACACCGCTCCTGACGCATCAAGGTTGTCGTTCCCGTCTCCGCCGTTGATCGTCAGCACCGTTCCAGTCACTTTGCTCAGCGAACCAATCGTGACCACGTCGTCGCCAGCATTCGCATTGATGACGACGTTCGTAATCGTGGACTGAATCGTCAGCGTGAAGCCGCTGTCCGTCACCGTCAGTTGCCCGGACGCATTCTGTCCAACGGCGAGGGAATCCGCGGCACCCGTTCCGTTGATGACCGCCGTATCGAAGCCCGTCGTGCCGGACACCGTGTCACTGGCCCCAGATGCTCCGGTCCACACGAGTTGATCATCACCGGCTCCGCCGTCGATGACATCGTTTCCACCTTGCCCATTGAGCGTGTCGTTGCCATCGCCACCGTTGATGGTGTCGGCACCCGAACCACCGAGGATACTGTCATTGCCTCCCTGTCCTCGCAGCGAATCATTGCCGCTTCCGCCGTTCAAGAAATCGTCGCCCGACGAGCCGGTCAAGGTGTCGTTGCCATCGCCCCCGGTGAGCGTGTCGTTTGCGCTGGTGGGCACAACAACTCCGTCGTCGTTGAGGATCGTGCCAAGACCTTGGCTGTCAGCGAGCACGGCATTCGTGGGGTTGAACAAGTTGACGCCGAAGGTTTCATCGGCCTCAGCCGTCCCATCGGGTGTGACCGTGACAATCACTTGCTGCTGAGTCACGCCTGGCCCGAACGTCAATGTGCCGGATTGATTCGTGTAGTCGCTGCCGGAGATCGCTGTTATGTCCCCCAGCGAGTATTGAACCGTAACCGTGCCAGGATTTGCTGATCCCAGCGAAACCGTGAATGTGAATTGCGTCGTCCCTGCCGAGCCTTCATTCGCGCTGACATTGTTGATCGCAATCGTCTGTGCCGTCGGGCCTGCGTCGTCGTCATCAATGAGAATCTGTGATTGCGAATCGGTGATGCGCGCACCGCTGGCATTGCTGAAGTTGACGAAGAAGTTCTCGTCCGGCTCCGCCAGAGTGTCACCCAAAATGGGGATGCTGATCACGGCGGTCGTCGTGCCCGGCGCGAACGTGATGGTGTTGGCTCTTGTCGCATAATCGACGTTTGCGGTCGCGCTGCCGGCTGCGGTCGCGTATTGCACCGTGACGGGAGTGGTACTGGCTTGTGACAGCGTGACCGTCACTTGAGCGATCGCGCTCACGCCTTGATGAGGCAGCAACGACACCGTGCGGCCCGCGAACTCGGCCACCGCCAAGTCCGGCAGTCCATCGCCGGTGACGTCGCCGATCTCCAAATCCGTCGAGGCTCCGCCACCCGTTGAAAAAATGAGCGGGGTTGTGACGAACGTCCCGTTTCCATTGCCTTGGTACACAAACACGAATCCGGTGCCAGGTGCCAATAATTCCAAGTCACCGTCTTGATCGACGTCCGCGACTTCGACATCCGACAGATTTCGAGTGGCATTCGCGGCGAAGCTCGTCGCGGTGAACGTGCCCGATCCGTTGTTCAGCAAGACACTCAGTTGATTCGCCGAGTTCGTAATCAGGTCTCGATCGCCGTCGTTGTCCACGTCGCCAGAGGTGATCGTCAAAACTTGATTCGCCACAGTGACTGTTCCTGCGGCGGAAAACGTGCCACTGCCATTGTTCGTGAGCAGGAAGACTCGGTTGCCATTGTCCTCGGACATCGCGACGTCCAGATCGCCGTCGCCGTTGATGTCCACGAGTTCGACATCCAGAAACCCGTTGGTTCCCGAAGTAATGGCGACCGGCGTTCCGAAGGTGCCTCCGCCGTTATTGAAGATCGCGTAGACCGTCGCCACGCCGTCCTGAGTCGCGAAGATGTCCAGATCACCGTCGCCGTCGAGGTCACCGAGCTCCACCGCATCGAGATCGAAACCACCCGTGACACTGATCGCGACGGGAGACTGGAACGTGCCGTTTCCGTTGTTGCGAGCAATCAACACATTGTCGCCCACATCGTCCGACACCACGATGTCCAGGTCGCTGTCACCGTCGATGTCGCCGACTTCAAAGAAGCGCGAACCATTGAGGTTGAGGTCCACTCCGGATCCAAACGTGCCACCGCCGAGATTCAGAAACACGTCCTCGTCCGTTGCCACATCCAACCGGCCGTCGTTGTTAAAATCGCCGAGCGCGACCGCTTCGGGGTCCGTATTGCCGATGAGATTCACGTCGAGCGTGTAAGCCGTCGCCAGCAAACCATTGGTCTCCGGGCTGACGACCGCATCACTCACCGAGAGGAGGATCTCAGGAGCGGTTACCACGTCTCCGGAATCGATCAGATCGGCACCGGCTCCGCCGTCCAATTGATCCGAATCTCCGCCACCGATCACCGTGTCGTCACCGGCTTGACCTTGCTCTTGATCATTCCCTGTCCCGCCGTTTAGCGAATCATTGCCGTTTCCGCCCAACAACGAATCGTTTCCAGCGTTGCCCAGCAACGTATCATTGCCGTCTTGCCCATTGATCGTGTCATCTCCGTCGTTTCCAGAGACACTGTCGTTGCCGGTGCCTCCGATCAAACTGTCGTTCCCCGTTTCTCCGAGGACCGTGTCATTGCCCGCTTGAGCATCGACGACGTCATTGCCATCGCCGCCGAGAAGCGAATCTTGATCGGCACCGCCGAGCAGCGTGTCGTTGCCGGTGTTGCCGTTGATCGTGTCGTTGCCGCCGTCTCCGTTAAGCGTGTCGTCGCCGAGGCCGCCGTCGATGTTATCGGCTCCGTTGGCTCCGAACACATTGTCGTTGTCGTCGCCAGCATTGAGCGAGTCCGCTCCGTCGCCTCCGTTGAGCGTGTCGAGACCGACTCCACCATTAACCGTGTCCGCGCCGTTGCCCCCCAGCAAGCTGTCGTTGCCGACTCCGCCGGTGATTAGGTCCGCGCCGTCGCCGCCCAGCAGCGTGTCGTTCGCCGTGCCGCCGGTGATCGTGTCGTTGCCGTTGCCACCAACGAGCGACACCGCGATGTCCGAACTGGTCGCGTCGATCAAATCGTTCGAGTCACCCGCTTCGACGTTGACTACCAGAGAAGCACTGAAGCCGTTCGCCGTCGTCAGGCCGTTGAGCGCGATGCGATTCGTCGCGTCGCTGCCGATGACGTCGATGCGTGCCAGCAAACCTGGAGCAACCGTCGGCTGACCGGGCAGTACGGTTTGAACGCCCCCATTCTGTCCGACCAGAATCTGGATGTTGCCGCCGCTGACGCCCACCGTGATGTCATCGGGGCCGTCACAAAGGATCGTCAGGTCTTGCAGCGCCGGATTGAATGAGTTCGGGTACAGCAACGCGGAAACCGACGGCAGACAGCGCTCTTCGCAGCGTTCTGCCTGGCTGCCGACGACGGGGTCGAGAGACCCGCGCCGAGCGAGGCGACGTCGTGACAATCCAGCCATCCGTTGGCGCAGTTTCTCCGTCCAAAATGAAAAGCGCACGGCAACACTCCTTCGGGAAGTAGAGACAAACCGGACCTGGTCGCGAGTCTTCAGAATTCGTCCCCTGCGATCACTCGCAGGCGGTCGGGACGAATCCGACGCGACCCCGGCTTCACAAAGCGGTGAAAGGGCACGATCGCACAAACCTGAAATTTGAGATTTCAAATCTCAAATCTCACATTCCTTGCCTCGCGAACATCAGTTGCGGTCCAACCTGCTCGCGACGGCCTTTCACGGATCGACCGGCTTGGCCTGCAAACTGATGACTTGCGGAGCGTCACGCAGCATTCTCACAGACGTCGCGGCAGACATGCCCAATCTCCGCGACGCACGGATCACACGCGAAGCGCCGGTCCTGCGCGGGAGATGGATCGCTCTTGGAGCAGCGGTCGAATGCGGGACACCGGTCACTCGCAACGCGCCAATCGTTCACATCGTGCCGACGATTCCGGTTGTGCGGGCGTGCTCGCCTCCCAAAGTAGCCTTCATCGCTCCGCGTGAAGTCAGCCGAACTGCGAACGAGGCAATTTCCAGGAGAGTGGTCGTTGGGCACTCGGCGTTCTTCACGCGGAGCGGTGAAGGCTACTTTGAGCTACGACAGTTCAGCGATCATGTCGCGCGTCGCCGCGGCGACCGCCTCTTCCCAACGATCCGCGCCGAACTGGCTGCGGTATGGCTCGCGCGTGTGAGCGAAGTTGATCGCTCGCGAACTGTTGATGAGTCCGCCGAGGCCGTCCGCTCGGAAGGCCGCCTGCACGTCCGCCGCGCTCCCTCCCTGAGCACCGTAGCCCGGCACGAGCAACGGGACATGCGACATCACTTCGCGCAACTCGGCCAACTCCGCCGGATACGTCGCTCCGACCACAGCTCCGACACAACCGAAGTCATCCCCCGCGATTCTCGACCGGCACAGCGTTGAGACCGACAACTCTTCAACGATCCGCGCGACATGTCGATAGACCGGCGTGCCGTCGGTCACGCGATCCTGCAATGTGCCGGCTCCGGGATTGCTGGTGCGGACGAGAACGTACAAGCCGGCTCCCCGTTCGGCGGCAACTTTCACAAACGGTTCGAGCGTGTCGCGGCCGAGGTACGGATTCACGGTCAACGCATCCGCCGCCCAAGCCGCCGCGTTCAGATCGGCCCCCGCCAAATAGCCACGAGCATACGCTTCCGCCGTCGAGCCGATGTCGCCTCGCTTCGCGTCGCAGATCACGATCAAGCCCGCTCGCCGAGCGTGCCGCATGACGTTCCCCAGCGCGACACAGCCGTCCGGGCCAAGCTCCTCGAAGAAGGCCGCCTGCGGCTTCACGGCCGGGACCAACGGAGCCACGACGTCGATGATCCGACAACAGAACTCTTCAAACGCGGTCGCTTGAATGGCTCGCTCAGAGGTCGCTCGCTGTTTTGCGGAGGCAATCACGTTCGGCGGAAGCTGATCGAATCGCGGATCGAGTCCCACGAGGGCGGACGTTTTGGTTCTCCGAATCGCCGCATGCAGTCGTTCAATGTAGTGCGTCATGGTTTGGGGAGTGTAAAGAGGCCGCATTAGTAACCCGAAGCGTCAGCGAGGGCGAACTGTGACGACGCCCTCGCTGACGCTTCGGGTTAGGAGGAGGCAGGGCATCATCCTACCTCGGCAATTCGGACCAACGAGTTTCGTCGTCATCCTCTGACGTCACGCGGTCCAGACGCAGCATCGTGTCCTCGCCGTCAGTGTCCATTACTCGCAACACTCGGTCGCCAAGCCGGAGTGCATCGCCAACATCCAACCAAACTTCGACCAGTGGAGGTTCATCGGACGGCGGATCATTGATCGGCATGAGGCACCTCCTTGTGAGAGCAACGGCGCACACCAACACGACGCGCCAGCGAGTGATCATCACCAACAGCCACTCGCTGGCGCGTCGTGCTGGTTTTGGCAATGGAGAAGGGGCGGACTATAGTCCCGCGTCTCGACCACGAGCAAACATTGTTTTCCATTCTCGACCACCAATCAGTTCTCACGATGCCGCCACTCCGCTTCTTGCCTTTGTTCAAACAGCGTCCGTGGGGTGGGAGGCGATTGGCTCAGCAGTGGCACAAGCCAGACACGGCCACAACAGGTTGGGCCGAGAGTTGGGAGGTCGTCGATCTCGGCGACGACCAAAGCCGAGTACACGGCGGCCCGTTCGATCGACGCTCGCTGCACGATCTGGTGCGCGAACATCCCGATGAATTACTCGGCCGACATGCGGGCTGCGAACAATTTCCGTTGTTGTTCAAGTTTCTCGACGCCGCCGAGACGTTGTCCGTCCAAGTTCACCCGAACGATGCACAAGCGGCGACACTAGCTCCGGGGCAGCACGGGAAATCGGAGGCGTGGGTCATTCTGGCCGCTGAACCCCACAGCCGATTGTCGGTCGGCCTGAAGCCTGGAGTTGATCGAGCCACTCTCGAACGACATCTCGCCACCGGCACGGTCGAGAAGTGTCTGCACTCGATCCCCGCACGAGTCGGCGATGTCATCTCGGTCCCGGCCGGTACGGTTCACGCCATCGGAGCTGGTGTCGCGCTCGCCGAGATTCAGCAACCCAGCGACGTGACCTTTCGGCTGTTCGACTGGAACCGCCGCGACGCTCACGGTCGCTTGCGTCCGCTGCACATCGAACAAGCGTTGCAGTGCATCGACTTCTCGCTTGGGCCGGTCTCGCCGCTCGCACCGCGACAACTGACAGCGAACGATGGACTCAGCGAGGAGTTGATTCAAACAGAGCATTTTGTTTGGCGTCGCCACATCCTGACGAGCACTCCCTTTCGAGTGCGGGAGGAAGGTCGCTGCCGCATCCTGTCACTGATCGACGGCCAAGTGCAAATCGTGTCCTCTTCCGGACGAGAACCGCTGGCTGTCGGCGAGTCGCTGTTGATCCCTTCGGCTTGCGGCCCTGTCGTCATCGAGCCGACCGTCGGTGCCGTGCTGCTGGAAACGCTCCCCTCGTAAGTCCGAGAAACTGGCCATTTCGCCAAAAACTGGAGGCGAGCGAATTTCGCGAATCTTCGATGAAGGCCGAAGTTTCCTCTTTTCAGATGTCGAAAAGAACGGTACTTTGCCGACCCTTTTCGCGGAGCGTGTTGTTCGAGGGGCGTTGCTCGACCTCGGACGTTGGCCGCGAAACCCACCCGAGTTGCTCACCAGGATTGATTCAGGCGCATTGACGAGAGCTGATCATGGTT
>CAZILR010000070.1:0-1323 GCA_964539995.1 uncultured Planctomyces sp. | reverse complement strand
CGGTGAAATTCTTACCAATCAATCAGTTTGAGATGCTCCTGACCTAGCGTCTCGCCCGCCACTCTTTCGCCCGTTCCTGGTTTCTTCGCAGAGTCTCCTGGGCCAACAGAGTTGGCCAAGTCGAGATGCCTGTCCCGGCTACACCGCGAGATGACCTCGCAGTGCCTGCCAAGTTCCCAACGACAACCAGTTTGTTCTCGGAGTCAAGAAGCCACGAGGGCCTCGCGACTCATGGTGTTTTTACAGCCAAAAGGCCACTGGACGTTCCGGTGGCCGCCCCAAGAATGATCTAGTTTGAAAGGCTCCCAACCCCAGGGTGACGTTTCATGTCCGACCTCACAAAAGTCCGCAACATCGGCATCTCGGCCCACATCGACTCCGGCAAGACGACGCTCTCCGAGCGCATCCTGTTCTACTCCGGCCGCATTCACGCGATGCACGAAGTCAAAGGCCGTGACGGTGGTGCCACGATGGACCACATGGAACTCGAACGCGAGAAGGGCATCACCATCACCGCCGCCGCGACGCAGGTGCAGTGGGGTGACTACACCGTCAACCTGATCGATACACCTGGCCACGTCGATTTCACCGTCGAAGTCGAACGCTCGCTCCGGGTGCTCGACGGAGCCGTGCTGGTGCTGTGCGCCGTCGGCGGCGTGCAGAGCCAATCGCTGACCGTCGATCGTCAGATGAAGCGATATCGCATTCCGCGCATCGCGTTCATCAACAAGATGGACCGCATCGGAGCGAACCCGTTCAAAGTGACCAAGCAGATCAAAGAAAAGCTGCATGTCACGCCGGTGCCCATTCAGCTTCCGATGGGTGCTGAGTCGGACTTCGCTGGCGTCATCGATCTCATCACGATGCAGGCGATCTATTTTGACGGCGAAGATGGCGAAACCACCCGCCGCGAAGCGATTCCCGAAGGCTACGCCGAGCAAGCCTCGACCGCTCGGCAAGAGATGCTCGAAGCGCTCTCGATGTTCGACGACACCCTGATGGAGGCGCTGCTCGAAGAACGCGAAATTCCGGTCGATCAAATTCGGACGTTGATCCGCGAAGCGACGCTCTCGCAAGAGATCACGCCGGTGATGATGGGTACGGCGTATCGGAACAAGGGCGTACAAGAACTGCTCGACGCAGTGACGTACTACCTGCCCAGCCCGCTGGACCGTACCGTTCTTGTGACCAACATCGACCACAAGAAAGTCGAAGGCGAAGCAGAAGACGCTGCCAAGGTCACGCTCACGAAAAACGCGAAAGACCCGCTGGTCTGCATGGCGTTCAAAACCGTCGTCGAGCAATTCGGCCAGTTGACCTTCA
>CAZILR010000069.1:0-13494 GCA_964539995.1 uncultured Planctomyces sp. | reverse complement strand
CTGGCCGGCAACGACAACATCCAGATCGCCGGAGCCATCAGCAATTCGGTCTGGCTGTACGGCGATGAGGGAGACGACCGGCTCAATGCGGGCAACGTCAGCCCCGGAGGCAACCTGCTGTTCGGCGGCGACGGCAACGACGACCTGCTCGGCGGCAATGGTCGAGACATCCTGATCGGCGGCCAGGGAGCCGACAAGATCACCGCCAATGCGGACGACGACATCCTCATCGCCGGCCTGACCACTCACGACACACGAAACTCAGCGGCTCACGAAGAGTTCTGGTGCAATGTTCTCCACGAATGGACGGAGCTTGACCCGTTCACCACTCGCGTAAACCGCCTGCGAACCGGCTCGGGCCACACCGGAGCGAACCTGCTGGCGAGCGTCGTCGATGACAACTCCGCCGATCAGATCGACCAACTGCAAGGCAGCGCCGGCAACGACTGGTTCCTCTTCAAGTCCGGCGAAGACAAACTCACGGGCCAGACCGAAGCCACCAACTGATCCAGCAAGTCGAACATCACCGTGCGAGCCTGCGAGCCGAGGTGCGTCAGCCCCCGGATGGCTCGTACGGGCGTGTGGTCAAAGTCATCAGCCGTGTCGAAATCCATGATGAGCAGTGACTCTCGGCTGGCATGGGCTGTGATACGAAGTTCAGAGCACGAAAACGCCGAAGGTCGCGGCCGAGATTCTCACCCGAACAACGTCGCCAAAGCAAATTGCGGCGGGCGCTTCAGACACGGCAGCTAAGCACTGACTAGATCAGGCATTGAATTGTGCAAGCAGGTGCCTGCCCCGTAACCCCAAGCGGATACTCCGGAGACCAAAAGTTCTATTGGTGTCCTCCAGACTCCACTTTAACAAAAAAACCCTCGATCAATTCAGATCGAGGGTTCTTTTGTTATTTACAGGACAGAATTTGAGCGGTTGTTGTGCAGCCCGGAAAAGTTCAATTCGTCCAGAACTTCCATCGGTGTATTTCAGCATCTTGCGGGTTGCGAACTAGCCGGTGCGTCTGGTTATGTAGGATCAGAGCACACGCATGAGAGCAGATACGTTCGCCGGCGATACGGGACCGCTCTGGCAGATTTCCGTCGCCGCTGATTCGGGTGTCATTGCAGACGCCAGTAGCGATGGAGCGACCCGAGATTGGACCGTTCCCGTGGCGTCGGCCTCGAAGGACTGAACGAATTCCGTCAGCAACAAGATCGCCTAATTCGAGGGGTTTGCGGAGAGCGACAATTTTCTGCGTGACGAGACAGGTCGCGTTGTTGTGTTGCGTGCTCTTTTGGGAAACGTCGCCGTTGGTTTGAGATGACTGGAGTCCGACATCCGTTTGGCGAACGATTACCAGGATGGTGACCGGGCATTAACAGACCTCTCCGTGAGTTGTCAGCGACCTCGAACAACGTCGATCCATCCTCGAACGAGTTGCCTCCTCGCGGGAATCCGCAAGGCAGGAACCTTGGATTGCGTGCGGGCTACAAAACCCAGTTCGTTCTCGATGTCATTTCACCACATTTCCCTGACACCGAGACGGTTTTCGCGAAAAATCGACCCATTCGGGATGATCTACCGGCTCTGTGGCTACGGTTTTGAGGTCGAGGTTCTTTGGCTTGCCAGGCGATGCCGTGGCTCAGCCTTTTGCCATCGGGGGGCGCTTTCACGCAACCTGGCATGGATCCTGATTGTGTGAAGGACTTAGGAGACGCTTTATGCGTAAGTTCGCTTGGGGAGTTTGGACTGGCGGCCTACAGGGATTGTTTTTGCAACGACGCCGGCCGAAGCGATGGACTTCTCGGCGAACACCTGCTCGACAGTGGTTGTCGAACATCGCTCAGACCGAGCGTCTGGAGGATCGCGTGCTGATGGCAGCCGACTTTGCCATCACAAACGCCAGCGCTCCTTCAACGGCGATCGTCAATGACACGATCGCGATTTCCTACACCGTGGCGAACCAAGGCAACGCCGATGCAACGCCTACGTTTTCCTCTGCCTGGTTTGATACCTTCTATCTCTCGGACGATACCACATATGACGACAACGATACTTATGTGGGGCAAGAGAATAATGCATCGCGAGTGCCGTTGGTGGCCGGGGGCAGTTACACCGTCAATCGTAATCTCACGATCCCAGACACGACGGGGGGCAATCGCTATCTGCTCATCCTCGTCGATGACTTCGAGTACGTCTCTGAAAACAACGAAAACAACAATGTCTATGCGCTTCCCATCGCTTTGACTCGACCGGACGTGGATCTGGTTTTCACAGCGACCACGTTTCCGAGCAGCGGTGTCCTGAACGATCCGGTCTCTCTGTCTTGGACGGTGATGAACCAAGGGAGCATGCCGACGGCGGCGATATGGGACGTTGATGTCTATATCGCCGATGCTCAGACCCTCGATCAAGCGACGCAGTATGTGTTCCTACGGAGCCAAGCTCGGACAACACCGCTCGATCCTGGAGCGAGCGTTACGATCAACACGAGCGCTACCCTCAAGATTTTTCCCGCCGGAAATCGCTACGTCATCTTCCAGTTGGATGAGAATGATGAGCAGGCGGAAACGAATGAGAACAACAACACCGTTGCCCTGCCCATCTTGTTGTCGGTGCCCAATGTCGATTTGGCGGTCACGACCGGATCGGCCCCGACCTCCGCGAATTTGGGAGATTCTGTCACCGTCGATTGGACCGTCGCGAACAATGGCACCGCCACTGCGAAAGCCAGTTTTTGGAACGATCGTCTGTATGTCTCGAACGATCAGACTCTTGATAGCAGCGATGTCTTTGTATCGAGCGTGTTCCGGTCGAACTTCCCGAATCTGGCCGGCGGATCGACATACAGCGCATCAAAAACTTTCACCGTGCCCACCAGCGCGACTGGGGGGCATTATCTACTGATCGCCACTGACAACCAAGGGGCTTCCGCCAGTAGCGTGAGCGACCAAGCAGAGACAAATGAGAACAACAACGTCTTGGCGCTGCCGTTCACAACACCAGGCTCTGATTTGATTGTCACAGCCGCAACCGCGCCGGCGTCAGCGGTTCTCGGCACTCCGATTTCTGTCAGCTACACAATCAAGAATCAGGGCGCGATCGCCGCCTCTTTGCAGTTCGGCGGCAATTGGGACGACGCGATCTACCTCTCCGCGGACCAATTACTGGATGCGAACGACATTCCCGTTCAGTCGTTCATTTCGGGGAGCACCTCGTTGGCGGTGAATGGAGAGTATTCCGCCACAAAAAGCGTCTCCTTTCCGAGTGCTCCCGCGGGAGCCCAGTACTTATTGATCGTGACCGACGATGACCAAGACGTCCGCGAATCAACCGAAACCAACAACGTCTTCTCGCTGCCGATCACATTGAGTGGCCCCGATTTGGTGATGGTCTCGGCCACGACTCCCGCGTCGGCCATCGCGGGAGACGACATTTCCGTGACCTTCACGGTCGCAAATCAAGGAACGGAGGCGACGCCGTCAACGCCGTACATCCACCGTTGGTACGACTATGTCTACTTCTCGACGGATAACGTCCTCGACAGCAACGACGAATACCTTGCCACCTTCTACCAGTCCTCGGTCAGTCCGCTGGCGAGTGGTGCGACCTACACGGACACCCGCACCGTCACATTGAGTGGAGACATCGCTCCGGGCAACGGGTATCTGCTGATCACCACGGACAAGGACAGCTATTCGTACTTGGGCGACTACGACTACCTCGCGGAAACCAACGAAAACAACAACGTCATCGCCAAGGCGATCACGCTCTCCGCTCCCGACCTCACCGTCACGAATTTGACGGCTCCGGCGGCCACGAAGCCAAACACCCAGATCGAAGTCAGTTGGACCGTACAGAATATCGGTAGCGTCGCTGCTCCGGCAAATTGGTACGACTACCTCTACATCTCGGACGACATGACGTTCGATGACAACGACGACTACATCCACAGTGAACTAATCAATTCGCAAACACCACTGGCGGTCAATGGTTCATACACGGTCACTCGGAACGTGTTTATCGACAATGTCTCGCTGGGGCAGAAGTACTTGCTCCTTAAAACCGACGGAGTCACTTACTCGAACGACCAGCCGGAAACCAATGAAACCAACAACGTCCGGGCCGTGCCGATTAACATCGTTGCAGTAGACGCTAACTTGGCATTCACGGCCTCATCCGCACCAAGCAGCGCGATTCTGGGAGACCAAATCACGGTGCAATGGACCGTCGCCAACCAAGGTGCCGACTCTGCAGAATCGGACTGGTATGACACGATTTATCTCTCGACCGACAACGTCTTCGACAATCAAGACATCTTCTTGTCGAGCAGGTATGCCGGTGCTCATTCGCCATTGGTCGGGCACACAAGCTATTCCGTCACAGAAAATGTCTACCTTTCGCAAGGCACTGCGGGAGAGCGATTTCTGCTGATCCGAACCGACACCTACAACGATCAATCCGAAACGAATGAAGCCGACAACCTAGTCGCACTTCCCATTTCGCTGTCGGCTCCCGATCTGATCGTGACGAACGTGACCGCGCCGGCGGCAACAGTCGTGAACCGAACGATCTCGGTGTCGTACACGGTCAAGAATCAAGGGACTGTGGCTGCTCCCGCGGACTGGAACGATCGAATCTACCTGTCCGACGATGCGGTCGTTGATTTCTCGGACACGTCGCTCGATTTTCCCTTCATCTCCAGTCAAACGCCATTGGCGGCGGATGGGACTTACACAATCACGCGTAACGTCACGATTCCCAACACCACGACGGGAGACCGCTACTTGCTCGTCGTCACGGATTACTACGACGACCAACCGGAAACAGAGGAATTAAATAATTCGTTGGCGATTCCGATCACGCTCAGCGAAGCGAACGCCGACTTCGTTCCGACTGCTTTCACCGGGCCAAGTTCAGCCATTCTGGGTGAGACGATCAATCTCTCTTGGACGATCGCCAATAACGGCGAGCTGGAGGCGGCTGCCGATGGCGACGATGTAATCTTCCTGTCCGACGACGAAGTGTTCGACAACAACGACTCGTTTCTTGGCAGCTTTTCGTATGCGACGCTCACGCCATTAGCAGCCGGGGCGAGTTACACGCAAAACAAATCGTTGACTTTTTCCACTTCCTCAGGGACTGGCAACAAGTTCTTGCTGGTTTTTGCCGACCGCTTCAACGACCAACGCGAGATCAACGAGGCGAACAACATTCGTAGCCTGCCGATCACGTTGCAGGCTCCCGATCTTGTTGTGACCACCGCGTCGGCTCCGGCCACGATCATTTCTGGCGACACCGTATCGGTCTCATTCACAGTCGAAAATCAAGGGGCCGTGAGTGCTCCCACCGATTGGTCGGACAGTATTTATTTCTCGACCGATGCCAACCTCAACACTGGTTCGGACCAATTCTTGGGGAGTTTTTCCGCAGGCACGTTCACGCCGTTGGGAGCCAGCGCGAATTACACGCAAAGTTTTAACCTCAACGTCTTCACGAATTCGATTGGAAGCGGTTTTCTGATCTTCGTGGCCGATGGAAACAACATTCAACCGGAAACCAACAACGGCAACAACACGTTTGCCGTCCCCGTGACAATCGTCGCTCCCGATTTGCAGGTCATCGCAGCTTCAGCCAGCACCTCAGCGGTGATCGTGGGAGATTCGATCGACCTCACGTTTACGGTCAAAAACACCGGTTCGATCGATGCCCTGTCGTCGTGGTCGGACGGCTTCTACATCTCCAGCGATCAAACGGTCAGCGGAGACGACACGTTCGTGGATTCCGAGTTTCGTTCCGGTGGATTGCCTGCCGACGGCGAATACAACGTCATGACAACGGTCGCGATTCCTAGTACTGCGACTGGCAATCGCTTTCTGCTCATCGCTGCGGACGGCTTCGGAAGCCAGCCGGAAACCAACAACGCCAACAACTTGTTTGCGCTGCCCTTGCGGATCACTTCCGCAGATTTACGAGTCGATTCAGGATCGGTCAGTGCTCCGAGCACGGCCAAGTACGGTGAGACGATCAACGTCAGTTGGACGGTTCGCAACACTGGTAATGATGCGACGTTTGCCTCGTGGAGCGATGGTGTGTTTCTTTCGGCGGATGGTTCCTTGAGCGGCAACGATCGGCGCATTGCAACGATCCTGGCGGCGGGACCGCTGCCGCTCAATTCCGATGGAACCTATACCCAGAACGCAACGATTACCTTGCCGCTTGACGTAAATGTGGTCGATGGCAATTTCTTTTTACTCATTCAAGCGGACGTGGATAACCAACATCGCGAAACCAACGAGAACAACAACGTCGCGGCTTCGGCACAGATCAATCTCACACTCCCGCCGCTGCCGAATCTCCTGGTGGATGAAGTCATCGCTCCCGCGACCGGATTCACCAACCAACTGTTTAGCATCGTGTGGGCGGATCACAACTTTGGAGTCGCTCCTGCCACGGGTTCGTGGGTCGATAAGGTCTATCTCTCAACCAATCTGGTCACCGGCGATGCAGACGACATCCTCCTCGGCTCGTTCCTGTACGAAGCGGGGCTCGACGTCGGCACATCCGTGACACGCACGCAACAGGTCCGCTTCCCGCAGACGCCCGGCAATTACTTCGTCTATGTCCGCACGGATGCAACCAACCAGGTCTTCGAGGGGCTCAACGAAGGTGACAACGTCACGTTTGTTGAGAGCACGATTGTCGTCGAACAGGCTCCGCTGCCGGATTTGGTCGTGACGAACATCACTCCGCCGCCGGATGGCGTTTTCTCGAACACGACGGTGCAGCTCACGTTCACGATCACGAACCAAGGCGACGCGCCGACGCAGGCTCCGTCTTGGAGCGACTTCGTGCTGCTCAGCCAAGCCCCGGATATCACTTGGGACGGCTATGAAGGAGGTCCGCTCGAAGACCAGATCATCAACAATCAGCCGTTCCGTGCGATCGGGGTTCCCAACGCGAGTTATCTGGAACCGGGGCAGAGCTACACGCAGACGGTGGATGCGCGGCTGCCCGAGGGAAGTTTCGGCCCATGGTTTATCTACATCTTTGCGGACGGTATCGGCTTCCACTTCGCACCGAAACCAGCCGTTACGGAGTTCAGCGAAGCCAACAACTTGCTGCGGAGCAATGCGTTTAACATCGCGCTGACGCCGCCTCCCGATCTGCAAGTGACCAGCGTGCAAGCCCCCGCACAAGCCTTCTCTGGCCAGACCTCGACGCTCAGTTGGACCGTGACCAACAACGGCACGGGAACCACGGCGACGTCAAGTTGGGCCGATGACGTTTATCTCTCCACCGATCAAACGCTGGATGAAACCGATGTGCGTCTGCTGTCCGTCGGACACTCGGGAGCGCTCGTGGTGGGGGCGTCGTATCTCACGACGCGCACCGTGGCGCTGCCCGTCGGAGTCAGCGGCGATTTCTTCTTGCTCGTCAAAACGGATGACCGCGACCAAGTGTTCGAACACGCCAGCGAAGACAACAACGTGGGCTTCGACGCCGTGGCGACGCACATCAACCTCACGCCGCCGCCCGATCTCGAAGTCATCGAATTGGAAGCCCCTGAAATGGCCGAAGCAGGCCAGTCGATCACGATCAATTACAGCGTCACGAATTTCGGAGCGGGAGCCACGCCGAATTCTGTTTGGACCGATGCGTTCTACCTGTCCTCGAATGAGACGCTCGATCCCGAGACGGACTTTCTGCTGGGTGAAAAGACGCACTTCGGCGCGTTGGCGTCAGACGTGGGATACGACAACGAAGTCACGTTCACGATCCCGAATGGGCTGGCCGGTGAATTTTTTGTCATCGTTAGGACCGACAGCAAGCAGCAGATTTTCGAGAACGGCGCAACCGCTAACAACATTGGCGTGACCGAAGGAACGGTCGAAATCCAATCGCATCCCGCAGACTTGGTTGTGACAGCCACTGCGCCCACGATGGGCGAGGCGGGCAAAACGATCTCCGTGATTTGGACCGTCACAAATCAGGGAACCGGCGACACGGATGCCGAAGAATGGGTAGACAAGGTCTTCCTCTCGACCGACACGGTGGTGGGGAACGACGTGCTGCTCGGCTCGTTCCACCACGAAGGCGTGCTTGGCATCGGCGAGAGCTATTCACGGCAAGAACAAATCGCACTGCCGTTCACGGTCGTCGGCAACTTCCGACTGTTTGTCGTGACGGATGCGCAGCTCAACATCACCGACGATCACATCGAAACTGGACCGGATGGGTTGGTCTTTGAGGACGACCAAGAGGACAACAACGCAACCGCCGCGATGCTGCTCACCGTTTCGCGGATCACGCCCGACCTGCAGATCACGACCGTGACGGCTCCGGCGACTGCTCAGACCGGCGGTTCACTGAATGTTTCTTGGACTGTGCGCAATGCGGGACAGGGGCCAACCAACGTCACTGCTTGGTTTGACGACGTCTATTTGTCTCGCGACACGACCGCCGGAGACTCCGACGACATCTTCTTGGGTTCGGTCCAGCATGTCGGAACGCTGGCCGCCGGCGCTCAATACAACGTCAGCCAGCAGTTCGCGATCCCACAGACAATTGCCGGAGGAACCTACCATGTGTTGGTTCGCACCGACCGGCCGGACGGGAGTCTCTTCGGCTTCGCCAACCGTGTTGTCGAAGCACCGAATGAGAACAACAACGACCGCTTCGCAGCCAATACCACTGTGGTGAGCGTCACTCCGGTTACGGATTTGGCCGTGACGGTGGTCGATGCCCCGGCGACGGCGATCAGCGGACGCACTTTGTCGGTTGATTGGACGGTTCAGAATCTGAACGCGGCGGCGACCGGCAACGTGTCGTGGTTTGATACGTTCTATCTCTCGCTGGATCAGGTTCTCGACCGCAATGCCGATCTCTTCCTCGGCTTCGTCGAGCATCTCGGCGGGCTAGGTGCGAGCCAGAGCTATTCACAGAATGCAACGTTCTCGATCCCCGGTGGAGTCGCTGGGAATTTTTACGTCTTTGTTGCGACGGACAGCCGCGATCATGTCTTCGAGCGTGGAGTCGAACTCAACAACATCAACTACGACCACAGCGCGGTCGTGATCAGCTTGCCGCAGCCGATTGATTTGGTTCCGGGCACGATCACGATCCCGGCGAACGCGGTTCCCGGCCAGAACTTCACGGTGCAGTACAGCGTCCAGAATCAGTCTGGAGTCTCCGCGACGGGATCTTGGTTCGACTCGTTGTATCTGTCTTCAGATGGTCAGTTCGATTCCAGCGACACGTTCCTCGGACGTGTGCAGCACTTCGGCGGAGTCGCGGCGAACGGCAGCTATTCGGAGTCGCTCACGGCACGTCTGCCAGGTGTGAATCCCGGAGAATACCACGTCATCGTCCGCAGCGACGTCCGCAATCATGTGCCGGAAACGAATGAGGCGAACAATTTCGGAGCCTCGTTGGATCAAACACAGATCGACGTTCCCACGCTCACGCTGGGAGTCGCACAAGCCGGCAATCTGCTGGAGGGTCAGTCGGCGTTCTACAAAGTGGCCGTCGGCGCTGGCGAGACGCTTGTCTTCACGCTGGACAGCACGGCAACCAACAACACGACGAACGAACTCTATGCTCGCTTCGGTGCGCTCCCCAGCCGCACTCGTTCGGACTTCCGGAGCATCGCCGCGTTCTCTGCCGATCAGGAAATCATCGTCCCGTTTACCGAAGCCGGCACATACTACATCCTTGGTTATGGCGCGGATGTCGGCGGAGTCACGAACTATTCGATCACGGCGAAGGTCATTCCGTTCTCGGTCTTGGGCGCGACGCCCGGACAAGTCGGCAACACAGGCAACGCAACGCTCGAAATCCGCGGCGCGCGATTCGATCGCGACACGACGTTCCAACTGATCGGTGCGGGCAACGTCGAGATCAATGCGGTCGCGGTCCACGTCACCGATTCCAGCACGGCCTATGCGACGTTCGCACTCGAAGATCGCGCGGCGGGCAGTTACGGACTGCAAGCGAGACAGGCGAACGGTGCCACGACGTTGCTTGCCAATGGAGTGACCGTTTCCGAAGGTCATGGCGCGGATTTCAGCATCGATGTCTCAGGTGCGGATTTCGTGCTCGTCGGCCGCACGACGGCCATGAGCATCAACTACATGAACCGCGGCGACAGCGATGCGCCCGCACCGCTGATCATTCTTCGCAGTCCCACGGATACGTCGATGGGCTTCCACCCGGACGACATCGAAGAACGCCGCAACCTGTACTTCCTCGCAACCAGCCCGACCGGTCCCGCCGGTATCCTTCGCCCCGGCGAAACGGTGTCGTTGCCTGCGTACTTCCAAGCGTTCGAGTATTACCAGTTCGACCTGGTCATCTTGGATGGCGACAACCCAGAGCCAATTGACTGGGACACGGTCGAAGGCTGGATTCTTCCAGACCGCACGGCAGCCTTGAATTGGGAGTCCATCTACGAACGTCTCCAAGAGCGGATCGGCACGACGTGGGGCGGCTTCACGCGGATGCTGAGCCGCAACGCCAACCTATTGCCCCCGGACGACCATCCGCAACTCTATCACCGCGACCTACTCGATCTGGAAATCCAGCTCGCAGCAGCCGACGTCAACACGTCACTACGCGGTTCGGTCCACGCGGCCAGCTTGCAGACGCCGATCAACGAGCTGACGGTGCATGCCCTCAATACAACGACGGGCGAGCGATTCATCACTCAGACGCTGTTCGACGGCTCGTTCATATTCGGCCAAGTGACCGCCGGAATTTACGAACTGGATGTTGAAGGCGTCGTCGTCGCAGGAGGCAACACCACCAGCATCAGTAATGGTCAGCATCGACAGGGAATGCGCATCGAGCTGCAACGCGGAGCGACACTGACCGGTTCCATTTCGTCGGATGAATCTGGCGAGCCGTTGGAGGGAGCATCTGTCCGCGCGGTTTCCGAATCTGGAATCCCTTATTTGGCGGAAGTGCTCGCCGATGGAACGTACCGAGTAACCGGTCTTTCGCCCGGCGTGTATGACATCGTTGCGAGTGCTCCCGGCCACGCGCGAACAATTCTGCGCGACGTGACCGTCAGCAGCACGGACCTGTCTCGCAGCCTGAGCCTGTTGCACGAGTCCATCGTTCGCGGCTCTGTCTCGCTACCCCTTGGAGCATCGACCGAAGGCGAGAATCGAGTCCGCCTACGGCCACACAATTTGAACGATACCGAGTTGTATTTCGTGGCGAGCAACGCCGGATTGAATTTCAGCATCGGAGGTCTGCCGGCCGGCAGTTATGACATTCGCATCGAACGAGATGGGTACTTGCCGGAGGTTCTGACGAACCAATCCGTGGCAGCCGAGTCGGTCCTCGATTTGGGAACGATTGCCCTCAGCCCTGTATCCTCGATCTCTGGGAGGGTGGTCTCGACCGACCCGCGTGTTGACGTTTCCTACTTACTCATCGGGGCCTTCTCCGGTTCGACCTTGGTGTCGAGTGCTCAGTCGGACATTGACGGCGACTACCTTTTGGAGAATCTGGAACCGGGCACTTATGACATTCAAATCCTCAGCAACGTCGGCATCGCCAATCCGGCCAGTGTCACTCTGGCAGAAGGAGAGTCGCTCACGGGACAAAACCTGCCGATACTTCCCGGCGGCATCGTCGCGGGAAGTGTGCAAGACTCAACGACAAGCCAGCCGATAGCTCGTGCCACAGTGATCCTCACGAGCACAACGGGCTTCTTACGAACGACCTTCACAGACGATGACGGCCATTATGAATTTGAGCACGTCCCGTCTGGCAGCTACTCGGTCAGCCTAGCCGCTGATGGTCTTGCTAGCCCGCAAACGGTCGCCATCACACAACTGGATGGCACAGTCGTGACCGCCAATCTCGGCGTTGCCATTCAATCTCGAATTCAGGGCCTCCTATTGAATGCGGCGAATGAGCCAATTCCATTCGGTGCCGTGAGCCTGATTCAAAACGGTGAGTACATCGCCGGTGCGACTAGCAATGCCTCGGGCGAATTTGAGTTCTTGTTGCTCGCCTATGGGACTTATGACCTTCAGGCGAGCGCCGGTAGTGAGAGTTTTGCTCCGATCAGCGGCGTGACCCTTACCAACGGACAGACATTGCAACAAAACATCGTCGCGGGAACCGGCTCGTTGCAGTTGACGATTGAAGATGGTGACCAGTCGGTCGAAGGGGCGATTGCCAAGCTTTATTTGGAAACGGCCATCGGGCTGCGACAAGCGGGCGAGGCCACAGTACCCGCATCTGGTCAAATCTTGCTCGATGATTTGGCGGCAGGAACTTACCGATTGGTCGTCGAGGCAGATTCCAATCGTGGTTCGAACGTCTCAATCACCTTGGCTTCTGGCGCGAGCGTCACTCAAACAGTCAGCCTCGGAGCGCAGTCCCAAGTCACTGGAGACGTCAAAGACTCGCTGAGCAACTTGCTCGGGAATGCCGAGATCACACTGATCTCGACGACGGATTCCGAGACCCAGCGAGTCACCACGACGCTTTTATCGGACGAGGGGCTCGGCACGTTCTCGCTCAGCAATGTGCCCAGCGGAACTTACGACGTGATCGTGATTGCCGAAGGCCATCTGGTTCTTGTTCAGATGGCTGTCGATCTCTCGCAGAGCACAGTTTTGCATTTCACACTGAGCGAGGCTTCCGCCACGTTGACCGGGGTTATTGTGGACGCCGATGGGCACCCGATTGTGCAAGCGAGCGTTGATCTCCTGGACTCAGCAGGACGAGTCGTCGGGCACACCTCGACCGGTAATGACGGCTCGTTCCAGATCACGACGGCTTCCGGAGCGAACCTGCGACTTCGCGTCCAACACGCGGGCCATGCGACCTTGATCGTGAATAATGTCTCGCTGACATCAGGCACGCAGTCCGTGCCGATGGTGACAATGCAGTCAGTAGCCCTTGTCGTTCAACCGGAATTTGCCCCAAATCAAGCTCCGAGTTTTGCTGCCCAAGGCGTTCAGGCTCCTCAAACGCAATCTTGGCTGGAGGGGCTGAAAGACACCAAAAAGGATGTCGAGAATCTCGATGCGGGCAATTTGAAAAAGGAAGACGTGCCCAAGCCGGAGCCGTACACGGACGACTGCGGCGACCAGCACGACAGCAAATGCCAGCCGCAGTATCAACAAGTGCTGGCAAAAATCGATCAGCGCGATCAAGCATTCGAACTGCTTAAGGAGCGGGCTCAGAACGTTGTCGATCAAGTGCTCCCTGCCATTGGTATCTTTGTTTCGAGCGCACTCGTGGTCGCCGGATCTTTTGCTGCGGTCCTGTTTGCGAGTGAAGCTCTGGCTTTGGGTGCTTCAATCACCGCCTTTGGAGTCGCTGGAACAGAATTGACCACTTTGGTTGGATTCCTCAGTACGGCCGGCAGCTTATTCGCTGAAATGGCCAACGTGGCCAATGGTTCGGGCCTAGCAGCCAAAGCCGATGCGCAAAACTTCATAAGTAATTCCAACAACTTTGTCAGCCGAGGCA
>CAZILR010000068.1:0-13592 GCA_964539995.1 uncultured Planctomyces sp. | reverse complement strand
ACGGCATCAGGTCGGGCGTGAACTGAATCCGTTTGAACTGCACGTCGAGAATGTTGGCGATCGTGCTGACGATCAGCGTTTTCGCGAGTCCAGGGACACCGACCAGCAGGCAGTGCCCACCGGTGAAGACCGCCGCGAGGATTTGCTCGATGACGGCGTCTTGGCCGATGATGACCTTGTGCAGTTCGGTGGTCATCAGCTCGCGGCGGCGGCGGAATTTTTCCAGGAATTCGTCGAAGTCACGTTTCTCGGCCAAGGGAGACTCGCTTTCGGTCGAACAGGCGTTGTGAATTGAGGTGGTCGGGTTGTGAGGCGGATTGTAAAAGGCCGCTGGCTCGGAGAGTACCGAGTCTCCAGCCGACGGAACGAGTGAGAGGGAACGCCATGAACCGAATTCTTGGTCGAACGAGGAGGTTGATCGTAGCCGTTCTGCTCGCGATGGCGGCCAGCGAACACGTTCTTGCGGCGGACGCGCTCAAGCCGGAAGCGGTGGTCAAGGCGATTGAGAAGGGGAAGCAGTTTCTGATTTCCAAACAAAGCCCCGATGGCTCCTGGCCGAATGCACTCAACGGGATGTACCCGACCGGGCCGACCGCCTTGGCCACACTGGCGTTGTTGAACATCGGGATGACTCCGCAAGACCCGCCGATTCAAAAGGCGCTCAAATTTCTGCGAGAGAAGTCGTCTCCGGGGATGACCTACGAGGCGGGATTGCAATTGATGGTCTATGCGGCGGCGAAGGACGAGAATCGCGATCGTGCTCGGATGTTGTCGATCGTCCGCAAGCTGGAAGAGGCACAAGACACGAACGGCCAATATCCCGGCTGGTGGGGATATCAGTTGACGGCCGGTGGGCATGGGACCGATCACAGCAACACGCAGTACGCGGTGCTGGGACTGCGTGAGGCGGCCTTCGCCGGTATTCCGACCAGCCGCAAAGGTTGGGAACTGACTCGACAGCATTGGACGAAGGCGCAGTCGCCCGATGGTGGCTGGGGATATACGGCCGCAGTGGGTGGCTCGTCCGGCACGATGAGCGTGGCGGGCATCGC
Organism: uncultured Planctomyces sp.; assembly: GCA_964539995.1. Classification (GTDB taxonomy): domain Bacteria; phylum Planctomycetota; class Planctomycetia; order Planctomycetales; family Planctomycetaceae; genus SXKJ01. The sequence continues at coordinate 12,540 of CAZILR010000068.1, read as the reverse complement.
GTCTCTGGTGATGGCCGATTCAATGTTGCCGGACGATTCCGATGTTGGAGCGGATGGCTTGCCGAATTGCTGTCAGGAGGAAGCTCGCAACGAGGCGCTCGAGAAGGGATTGAATTGGCTGCGATCACACTTCGCGGTCGGACACAACGTCGGCGATACGCAGATCGGCGGAGTGCTGTACTACCTCTATGGCTTGGAGCGAGCCGGCCGACTGAGTGGTTTGCGATTTATTGGCAACCACGATTGGTTCCGCGAAGGGGCGGCGTTCCTCATTCGAGGTCAAGGCGGAGACGGCCATTGGGAAGGGAACGGACACGGTGAGAACGATCCGGTCATCGGCACCAGCTTTGCCTTGCTGTTCCTGTCGAAAGGGATGGCTCCGGTGTTGATCAACAAGCTGAAGTTTGGGCCGCCGGCGAATCCCAACGCGAAGAAGGACGCGGTCGAAGATTGGAATCGGCATCGGCATGACGTTCACAACCTGACCGACATGATCAGCGGCATGCCCAAGTGGCCAAAGCTGGTGACGTGGCAAGTTGTCGAAATGGATAAGGCCCTAAAAGGGGGCGGCGTCGCCGATTTGATGCAGGCCCCCGTTCTGTTCTTGTCCGGCAAAGACCAGCCGGTGCTTGGCGATCCCGAAGTGGAGTTGCTGCGCGAGTACGTCAATGCGGGTGGATTCATTTTTGCCGTTGGCAATTGCAATGCGGCGGGGTTCGATGGCGGCTTCCGCGAACTCATCCAGCGGATGTATCCCAATCGCGAGGCCGAGTTGAAGAAGCTCACGCCGGAGCACCCGATCTTTCGCAGCGAGTACTTGCTGTCCGACGCGCAAGTCGATTTGTGGGGCGTCGATTTTGGATGCCGCACGGCGATTGTGTACTCGCCGGAGGACATTGCTTGTGGCTGGAACAAGTGGTGCGTCTCTGAGCCTCCTGGTCGGCGGCCGGAGTTGAAAGGCTTCATCTCGAAGTCCACGCACATCGGCGTCAACGTGCTGGCCTACGCGACTGGTCGTGAGCCACCGAACAAAGTCGATCAAGACAAGATCGCGCAGCAAGCTGCTCAGCGAGACCGCATCGAAGCGGGGTTATTGCAGATCGTGCAACTACGGCACACGGGAGGCTGGGACACCGCGCCGCACGCGCTCCGTAACATCCTGATCGCGCTCAACGAGACTGCGGGACTGTCAGCCGCGACCAAGCCGCGCGAACTCCAGGCCAGTGATCCCAACCTGTTCAACTATCCGATCGCCTACATGCACGGCCGGCACAAGTTTGATCTGTCGCGCGCCGAACGAGAACGCTTGAAGCAATACCTCGACAACGGCTGTGTGCTCTTCGCGGATGCCTGTTGCAGCTCACCTCAATTCGACAAGAGTTTCCGAGAACTCGCCGCCGCGTTGTATCCCGACAAACCGCTGACTCGGATTCCGGTCGCGCACGAGTTGTACTCGTCGCAGAAGGTCGGTCACGATCTGCGCACCGTGCGTCGTCGCGGAGCCGATCAAACGGCCGGTCGCGGTGTCATCGCCAATGCGGTCATCGCCGGTGAGCCGGCTCTCGAGGGGATCGAGATCGACGGTCGTTACGTCGTGATCTACAGCAAGTACGACATCAGTTGCGCGCTGGAACGCCAATCGGCGATCGCGTGCGAAGGCTATGTCTCCGAAGACGCGACCAAGCTGGCCGTCAACATCATCCAGTACTTCATGCTGCAACAGTTGAAGTAAACCGTAGTGCTGCGTCACCGCTTAATTTTCGGGTTCGACGGATCAGCCGGAACGCGCTAGCGTCCGGTTCCAACCGGGGGCTAGCGCCCTGCGGCTTATTTGGTCAACTCAAATTCTTCGCTGTGACCAAGCAGTAGCCACAAGCTGCCAGCTTGTGGAAACTCGGCGGCAAGCTGGTCGCGAGTGGCGATTCGGCGGCAAGCTGGCAGCTTGCCGCTACGCTTTTTGGCGGCGAATCTGCTCCGTTGAGGCCAATTTCTCGCGGGCTTCGCGACAAATTTCTCCCTTCCACCCGTTGTGCCGTGGAACCTGGAGCCAGAGGGAAACTCACAAATTTCATCAAGTCGTAGCACTTTTGACGTGACGTTTTGTGTGAAGATAGGTAATTTGGGAAGGAATATCCCCTCTCATCGGAACAACTGGCGCAATCGGAATCCTCAGAATTCTCAACTTCGGGTTGCGCGTTAAGTGGTTGAACTGTAGGCGTTTTTCTTGAAGAACTGGTTGTGCAACCTAGAAAGGCACCCCATTGCGCGAAGCTGGGTGGATTGTGTCAGTCGCAACAACTTGTCGCAGGTTGCGGAATCACGAAGTCACACCGCTTTGCCAGATTGGAACACGCGAAAAACCCTGTCACTTCCACTTTTGATTCACCCCGTTTTTTCAGTCGTCAGTTCCGCCGTTTTCACAGCCACACCCGTCGTGGTTTTGATTCGGCGACCGTTGCCATTTTTTTCGAGCGAACCCGGCATGAGGCCGGCTTCCAAATTCACCACACGGACTTGATTTACTTCCTGTGAGGAGACACCCCGATGTTGTTCACCCGTTGGCTCAGAGGTCTTTCTGGTCGGATTCTTTCAACTCGACGACGAATCGGTTCGCGTGGCCAGCGACGGCTGAGCCACGGTGTCATGGAGCGAGTGACCTCGCGACTCTTCAGTTCGTATGTCGCCTCTCCGGTGCGTGGTGCGCCAATTGGAGACCTTGCAGAGATTACTGAGCTGTTGGAAACGCGAACTCTGCTTGCGGCTGACATTACGTCCGTGGTGGACAACATTGGAACCATCACCGGCAATGTCACCGAGACAACCGGACGCACGGACGATACCGCTCCCGTTATCAACGGAACCGCTGCAGCAGCGACGAACGTGACCGTTCGGGTGACGGACTCAATGGGCACCGCAGACATCGTGGTCATGTCGAATGGGAGCGGCGATTGGTCCGTTCCGGCCTCTGATTTCGCTGGCGGTGGTGCATTCGGACGCGCCCTCGTTGAAGGCGGCATCACGATTGAAGCCGATGAGGGTGCTGCCTTCGGTGCCGCAGAGGACACGTTCACGTTCACGGTCGATACGACAGGCCCGACGTTGATGATCAACATCGTCGATGCGTCGTTGAATGACTCCGATAACACGTCGAATGTGACGTTCACCTTCAACGAGGCTCCAGTGGGGTTCGTGGATGGTGACATCTCGACCTTCGGGGGTGTGTTGAGCGCGTTGGTGATGGACACGGCGACGACGTTCCATGCGACGTTTACGGCGAACGATGGCATTCAAGTATTGGGGTCCGTTTCAGTGGGTGCGGGAGACTACACCGACCTCGCCGGGAACAGTGGCGGTGCGGGTAGCGACAATGTTTCGATCGACACGCTCAACCCCACGGTGGTGAGCATCGACGATGGTGATGCGGACAATGTGATTCCTGGCAACGTCATCCAGACTTACACGGTGACGTTCAGCGAAGACATCAACCACCTGTCGGTGAGCGCTGCTGACTTCGATAATGCCGGCACCGCGACCATCAATTTCGGCACGATCACGGAAACGTCTCCGGGAGTTTTCACGGTCGATGTCACGCCGACCAGCGTGGGAACTGTGATCTTGCGGATCGTGAATGGTGCGGTCATCACGGACGTTGTGGGCAATACGCTCGCAACGCCGGTCTCGGACAACACGACGGTCAATGTGGGTGGGTCTGTCAGCGCGGCGGTCGCCGGCAACCAGTTGACGTTGACTGGCATCACGACGAACGCGGCGGACTCGGCGACGATCAGTCTCGTGGCGGGCAACGTGCGGATCACTCTGCCGGCGGGCTTCCCGATGGCGGGAGCCGGCGTCTCACAAGTCGATGAGCACACGATCGACATTCCGTTGGGAAGCATCACGGCCGGCATCATCTTCAACGGAGCCACCGGCAACGACACGCTGGCGGTGGACCTGACGAATCTTACCGGCGCGAACCTGACCGCGCTCGGCGGCATCACGTTCAACGGTGGAGCGGCGGGAAGCGACAGCATTCAGATTTTGAACGGCTCCGTGAACAACTTGTCCTACACCCCGGCGGACCCGATGGGCGGCGCGAACGCGGGTGCGGGCGCGTTCGCCATTGATGGTGGAGCGGTCAACTTCACGGGGCTGGAGCCAGCCTTGGTGACGACAACCGTTGCGAACTTGACGATTGATTTGTCGGCGTTGGCGGCGGGTGAAGAAGTGACGTTGCAGGATGTCGGAGCCACCAACGACGGACAGTCGCAGGTGTTGTTCACCAACAATAATCTCGAAGACCTGACGTTCGACAACCCGACCACCTCGTTCACGATCACGGGCAGCAATTTCAACGACACCCTGCGCATCAATGCACTCGATACGCAGGATGGGCTGGGCAATGACTTGTCGGCTTCGCTGGCGCTGAATGCCGGATCGGGTGACGACATTGTCGATTTCAACGCCAAGACGGGGAACGGAGTTTGGTCACTGAACGGCGGCGCGCACGCGGCCGGTGATCAACTGCAAGGGCCGGAAGCTGGCATGATCAATTGGACGCTCACCGCCGCAACGACGGGGACGATCGGTAACGCGGGTGGCAGCGGAGTGACCTCGTTCGCCACTTTTGAAACTCTGCAAGGTGGAGCGGCCGACGACACGTTCAACCTGGCCGTGGCTTCGTCGCTGCCCGTTCGCGGTGGCGCGGGGAACGACACGTTCAACGTCACCTCGGCGTATGCCAGCACGGTTCAGGGTGAGGCGGGGAACGACACGATCAATATCAACTTCGCGACGACGGCGGCGACCTTTGAAGGTGGCAACAATGACGACACGGTCAACGTCAACGCGGACTTCACTGGCACGGCCGACGGTGGTGCCAACGACGATACCTTCGTGATCAATTCGCAGAACCACGGAACCTACTTGGGGAACACGGGGAACGATTACTTCGACGTCAACGCCAACACGATCGGTTCGATCGACGGCGCGACCGGAAACGACACGCTGGACCTGGCGTCAGCCAATCCGACCAATGCCACGGTCGCCTCGTTGGCGGCGGGTGCTGGAGCGTCTCTCAGTTCGGTCACGAACGTCATCAATGGAGCGACTGGCATCGACGTGTTGACGGGTGGAGTCTCCGGCACGTTGACGGGTGAGGATGCCGCTCGGACTTGGTCGGTGCAGGCTCCCAGCACCTACACGGATGGAGCGACCACGCTGACCTTCACCGGCTTCAGCACGCTCCAAGGTGGCACCGGTATCGACACGATCAACATCGCCACCAACTCCACACGCACGATTCGTGGCGGCGACGGCAACGACCTGTTCACGATCACGAATGACGGAGTCACCGCCACGGCGCTCGACGGACAGGCGGGTACGGCGGACTTGATCAGCCTCAGCGGTTACACCCAGAACGTCTCGATCAACTTGAATGTTCCGGCGGTCACGAACCGCACCACCACGGCGAACATCGTCACCAGCCTGGCGAACTTTGAGAACGCGACGGGGGGCAGCGGCCTCGACCTGCTGACCGGTTCCGGCGTGGCGAACACGCTGACGGGTAACAACGGAGCGGACACGATCATCGGCTTGGGCGGCAACGACAGCCTGGTCGGCAGTGCTGGCAACGATCAGTACGAGTTCCGAGGAGCCTTCGGCACCGACACGATCAACGAAGCGGGTGGCGGAGCGGACACGATCACGTTCGCGACCACGGTTGAGAATCCCACGCCGGAACCGTCGATGGTGACGGTCAACGTGCAGACGGGGACGGTCACGACCTCGGCGGGTGGCACGATCAATTTCACGCCGTCGCAGATCGAGAACATCCTGAGCGGAAGCCACGCGAACGACATCTTCCAAGGTGCGAACGCGGGGAGCACCTGGAACCTCAACGGCAACGGGACTCAGAACTACGTCGGCGCGGGAGCCACGATTCACTTCGAGAACTTCGAGACGCTGCAAGGTGGCTCGGCGGCCGACACGTTTGATGTCTCGGTGGCCACTCCAGGAATCAGCTTGCGCGGTGGAGCGGGTTCGGACACGTTGCAAGGAGTGCAAATTGATGACGTGACGTTGACCGGTTCGGGAGGCAACGGCTTCACGGGGACCGAGGCCAGCACGGGTGGCTTCGCCGAGATCGATCAGATCGACGGCCAGAGCGGAAATCCGAATGCGGTCATCCGAGGCCGAGACCTGGACAGCACTTGGACGCTCAGTTCGGGGGGAACGGCGGGAACTTACAACGACGGCGGTTTCACGGTTGGATTCTCGGGTTTCGGATTCCTCCAAGCGGGGACGGCCGACGACAACTTCATCGTGACGGTGAACACTTCCGTTTCGATCGCGGGTGGCGCGGGCGATGACACGTTGACCGGTGGTGGTAACGTCACGCTCACCGCAACCGACGCCAACGGCTTCACGGGGAACTCTTCGCTGTTGACCGGCGGGACTCCCAGCTTCACGGGGATCAACCAGTTCACCGGCGGGCTGTCCTTCACGGGGCGCGACGTCAATGTGACCTGGACCGTCAACACGGCGACTGTGCTGTACGACGAAGGTGGCGATGGCATCGACGTCATCACGCTCAGCGGCTTCGCGCTGTACCAAGGTGGTAACGGCATCGACACGTTCAACATCATCACCAGTTCGGCCTCGTCACTGGGTGGTGGTGGCGGGAATGACTTCATCAATTTCGCCAACGACGCCGTCACGATCGCGGGAGCCTCGGGTGGAACTGGGACAGATCTGCTGAATTACGGCGGTGTCCCCCTCGTCGGACCTGGCTACAGCAGTGGCATCGGCGTGAACTTGAACAACGCGGCCGGCAACACCGGCATCGGCACGTTGACGCTGGGTGACATCGAGAATCTGACCGGCGGTTCCGGCAACGACACGTTGCAGGGAGCGAGTGGTGCGAGTGCCGCGAACAACACGTTGCAGGGTGGTTTGGGGAACGACACCTACAACTTCTCGAACAACTACGGCCAGGACACGGTCATCGATTCGACTGGCACCGACACGTTGAACTTCTCCAGTGTGAATAATGCCCAAGTCATCGCGGCTTTGACGAGCGGGATTGGTACGGTCGTCCAAACGGGAGGGGTCGATAACGCCTTCTTCACCGCCTCGGACATCGACACGATCGTCGGCGGCAGCGGTGCGTTCAATGACTTCTTCGTTGGCCACGATGCCAACGCGACCTGGAATTTCGATGCGGCTCCGGACTACGCCAGCGGGACGACGGCCATCGGGTTCTCTGGATTCGAGATCGCGCAAGGTGGAAATCAGGATGACATCTTCAACAACACGGTGTCGCACGTCGTGTCACAGCTAGGAGTGGCAGGGAATGATCAGTTTATTTACGGTGACGGGATTACTTCCGGTGTCGTGATTGGCGGTTCTGGAACAGACACCTTCAATGTTTCGGCCTACACCACATCGACCAGTTTCGCTCTGGCTTTTTATGGTCCTACCGACGGCTTCCAAATTGGTGGAGTGGCGACGGAAATCGACGTTCTGATCGGCGGCGGGTTTGCAGGTGGCGATACGCTCACGGGGTTGGGCACGAATCCCGCCGCGTGGAATTTGGACGCGACGCAGACCTACGTCGAGAATGCTCGCACGCTGACCTTCTCTGGTTACGAGACACTGCAAGGTGCGGGGAACGTGGACACGTTCAACGTGACGGCTCCGACGACGGCCGTTTTGCTGGGTGGTGCGGGAATCGATGTCTTTAGCCTGGCGACTGGCGGAGCATTGACGGGCAGTATCAATGGCGAGGCGAACGGAGCGAACCTGAGTTACGCCGGACGGGCGACCGGGGCTTCGGTCACGCTTGACGCTCCGGGTACGACGCTCGGTTTCCAGGGCTTGGCCGGCGGAGCAACGGGCATCAGCGGGACGTTCAACAACATCACCTCGGTCACGGGCAGTACCGGCACGGACACGCTGACCGGCGACAACCAGGACGCGATTTGGACGCTCGATGCGACCAACAGCTACACCAACAACCCGATCACGCGCACGTTGAACTTCAGCGGAGTCGAAAGCTTGGCGGGGAGCACTGCCAATGACTCGTTCGTCGTCAACAACAATCAGACGACGGTGACGGTCAACGGAGCGTCTGGGACCGACTCGCTGTCGGGAACGGCGATCGACAACGTCACGGTCACCAGTTCGGATGCGAACGGTTCCAACGGGACCGAGAACAGCATCGGTGGCTTCTTCGGCATCGACAGTATCGTCACGACCGGCGGCACGTTCACCGGCAGCGACAATGGAGCCTTCTGGACGCTGAACTCGGCGAACGTGATTTACGACGAAGCTCCGATGGGTGGCCCGACGCTGACGTTGACGGGATTCTCGTTGTACCAAGGTGGATCGGGTGCGGACGTCTTCACGGTTCCTGCGGGACAGAATCCGCTGGTCGATATCGGTGGCGGCGGTGGTTCCGACACGTTGGACATCTCGGCGTTCAATCCCTCCAACGCCACGGTCACGGCGCTCGCCGCGAACGGGGCGACGTTGGGAACGATCACCGGTTTTGGAGTCGCCAACACGGCCACCGGCATCGACACGCTGACCGGCAACGCGACCGGAACGCTGACGGGATTTAATGCCGGAGTCAACACGGCAAATAGTGTCTGGAATATTAACGCGGCCAACGGGACGTACTCGGACAGTGTCGCGACGGGCCTGTTGACGTTCACCGGGTTCAGCACGCTGCAAGGAAATTTGGTCGATGGTTTCGACGACTTCTTGATCAACGCCAACTCCACACGCAATCTGTTGGGTGGACCGGATGCCGACACGTTCACTTTCACGGCGAATGCGCTGACTGCGACCGTGATTGATGGCCAAGTGGGAAGCGACTTTATTTCCTATTTCGGCTACACGTCGGGCGTCGCAGTTAATTTGCAGGCCGACACCGCGACCAACGTCACGACCCTGACGAGCATCGAAAATGCGACGGGTGGTTCGGGCAATGACACGTTCACGAGTGAGAACGGCGGAGGGAATGTCTTCGCGGGTGGTCTCGGCAACGACACTTATGTCTTCGATGACGTCATCGGCACCGACTTCATTGGCGAGAATCCTGGCGAGGGGATAGACACGATCGACCTGACGGCAATCGCCGCCAATCTGACCGTCGATTTGGGAGCGTTCCCACAGATCACCGGAACAGGTTCGATCTCTATCGCTGGCTTGGGTGACTTCGAGAGTCTGTTGTCCGGCACGGGCAATGACACATTGATCGGTGCGGATGTAGATGCCACTTGGACGCTCGGCGCGAGCGACGTCTACAGCAACGCGAATGTCCCCGGCCTCACATTCACGAACTTCGAGAATCTGACGGGTGGCACGGCGAACGACAACTTCGTGTTGAACACGGCGCACATGGTCAACATCGTCGGCGGAACCGGAATCGACAGCCTCAGCGGCGCGGCGGTGGACAACGTCACCGTCGAAGGCGCGACAGCGGACGGCTACTTCGGCCAAGAAAACAGCCTAGCTCCGATCGCTCCGGTCGTGTACGGCTTCCAACAGATCGACTTCGTCATCGGCAACGGCACGGCGGGGAGCACCTTCACGGGTCAGAACACGCCGAGTCAGTGGGATCTCGACACGGCCAGCCAGACCTATGACAACGATCCGATGAACGCCGGCCCGGTGATCGACGTCAGCGGTTTCGCCACGCTGCAAGGTGGCGCGGCGGTGGATACCTTCAACATCGCTCCCGGTGCCGTCGTCAGCTACGAGCTGCGTGGTGGCGATTCGGGAGACATCTTCAACATCAGCGGTCAGTTGAACGGTTCGATCTTCGCGCAAGGTGGCCTGGATCAGTTCAACGTCAACACCTCGGCCGGCGGCCTCGTGACCGGCATCATGAATGGCGACACCAGCGCGCTGCTCAGCTTCTTCGGCGACGCCAACTCGATCTTCGTCACGCTGGTGAATACCGGCACCATCGACGGCTACCAGGGGAATAGCAGCGGTGGAGCGTTCGACAACATCACCACCTTGCAGGGAAGCAACGCCGGCACCGCCGACACGCTGACCGGCGCGAACGGCACCGCCGTTTGGGAAGTCGATGCGACGCCGACGTACTTCAACTCCACGGTCGTTCCCGCGACGACCATCGACTTCACGCTGTTTGAGAATCTCGTTGGCAACGCCGGGACAGACACGTTCGATATCGACGATCCCGCCTTCACCGGCACCGTGGCCGGAGCCGCCGGCAACGACACGTTGCAGGGGGATGTCATCGACAACGTGACTCTGACCGGCTCCGACGCCAGCGGCTTCAACGGCACGGAAGGTGGCGCGAGCGGGCCGGTGGCCTTCAGCGGCATCAACACGATCAACGGACAGGTTCCCGGCACGTTGACCGGCAGCAACAACGACGCGGTCTGGACGCTGGACGTGTTGACTCGGACGTACTTCGACGGAGCCAACACGCTCGACATCATCGGCTTTGACACGCTGGTCGGCGGCAGTGGCCAAGACACGTTCGACGTGATCGGCAACGTCGATTTTGATTTGTTCGGCGGAGCGGGGAACGACACGTTCGACATCGACGCGGTGCTGCTCGGCTCGGTCGATGGGGATGCGGGGGTGGACATCCTCGATCTTTCGACCGCGCTGGCGACCAACGTCACCGTCACGGGCTTCGTGGCGGACAACGGTACGACGGCTGGTGGAGCGGACCTGACCGCGGTCACCAACGTACAAGCGGGAGCGACCGGGATCGACAACGTCATCGGCGCGGCCAATGGCACGATCACCGGGCGGAATGCTCCGAACAACGATTCGTGGACCTTCGACACCGAAGACACCTACGACGACAACAACGTCGGCACGCCCGCTTTGGAATTCTCCGGCTTCGACAGCGTTCAAGGGGGGACTGGCGACGACACGTTCAACTTCTACGAGAACATCACTCGCGAAATCTTCGGCGGACTGGGTGACGACAGCTTCATCTTCCAGACGAACGGCTGGACCGCCAATCGCTTGGATGGCCAGGGGAACAACGGCGGCGGGGACACGATCAGCTACCAAGGTTATGTGGACGGCGTCGTCGTCAACTTGCTGGCGAGCACCGCGACCAACGTCACCACCTTCGCCGGGTTCGAGAACGCGACCGGCGGAGCGGGGACCGACTCGCTGACGGGCAGCAACGGAGCCAACATCCTCAACGGCAACAACGGGGATGACACGCTGACCGGCAACGCGGGCAACGACACGATGGATGGCGGCAACGGCAACGACCTGTACGTCTTCGCCGATGCCTTCGGCAACGACACGGTCAACGACACGGGAGCCACACCCGGTTTGGGTGGCGGCAACGACACGCTGAACTTCAGCGCGGTCGTGGCCAATCCACTCGACGCCAACTTGCAGACCAACACCGTCACCAGCGGAGCGAACACGGTCTCGGTCGATTCCACGGCGATCGAAACGCTGGTCGGCAGCAGCGCGGCCGGCGACGACACGCTCACCGGAGCCGACGAAGATGCGACCTGGACGCTCGACGGAACCAGCTACTCGTCAATCACTCGCAACATCAGGTTCTCCAACTTTCAGCACCTGATCGGTGGCACCGGGATCGACACCTTCAACTTCCTGGTCAACACCACCTTCACGTTTGTGAACGGTGGCATTGGCAACGACGTCTTCAATCTGGCCAACGGAGTCACCGTCGGTGGCCAACTGCTTGGTGGGCCAGGGGGAGTGGACACGATCAGTTACTCCGCCTTCACGACGGACGTGAATGTCAATCTGGGAGCAACCACGGGGACGAACGTCTTCGGCGGTATGGCGAATGGCCTGATCGGATTCGAGAATGCCACCGGCGGCAGCGGGAACGACACGCTGACGGGAGCCGCCGGGGTCAACAACACGTTGAACGGCGGCTTGGGGAATGACTCGTTCGTGGCGACGACGGGCACTGACTCGGTCATTGGCGGCGGTGGGACGGACACTCTGGATCTCTTCCCGTTCGGCGTCGTGGCGGTCGATTTGCAGAATGGCTCCTCGGCCACCGCGATTGGCCCAGCGGCTTTGACACGCTTCAACTCGGCGGACATCGAGACGTTGATCGGCACGGCCGGGAACGATTCGATCACCGGACGAGATGCGGCCTCGACTTGGACGGTTGGAGCGACTCCAGCGGCGGCCTCGAACTACGCCAGCGCGACTGGCCCGACGAATATCGGGTTCACCCTCTTTGAAACGCTCACCGGCGGTTCGGGAGCGGACCTGTTCAACATCCCGGCGAGCACCACCGTCACCCTGCAAGGGGGAGCCGGCGACGACACGTTCGACTTCACCGGCAACGCCGCCACCGCCGACAACATCGACGGCCAAGGTGGCTCCAACACCATCAGCTTCACTGGCTACACGGACAATGTGCTTGTGGACATTGGCTCGCAAACGGCATTCAACCTCACGGGTGGAGTGCAAATCGTCGCCACGTTGGCCAACATCCAGAACGCAACGGGTGGCAGCGGCAACGATTTTCTCTTTGGCGATGCG
>CAZILR010000067.1:0-13614 GCA_964539995.1 uncultured Planctomyces sp. | reverse complement strand
CCCTTGGCAATAGAGCGTGCGACCGAACTCGCCGCCCCAGACGACCAGCGTGTCGTCGAGCAACCCGCGCTGCTTCAAATCTCGAATCAGCGCGGCACAGGCTTGGTCGACGTCGCCGCATTGCAGACGCAGGTCGGACGGCAAGTCGTAATGCTGATCCCAACCGCGATGATAAAGCTGCACGAACCGCACGCCTCGCTCGACCAACCGCCGAGCCAGCAGACAATTCGCCGCGAACGATCCGGGCCGGCGAGCCTCTTTGCCGTACAACTCAAAAGTAGATTCGCTCTCGCGAGACAGGTCGGTCAGTTCCGGGACGGCGGTCTGCATTCGGAACGCGGTCTCGTACTGCGCGATGCGCGTTTCGATCTCCGTGTCACCGGTTTTCTCGAAGCGTTGCTGATTGAGTTCGGCCAGCGTGTCGAGCATCCGTCGTCGCGAATCGGCCGACAGTCCCGGCGGGTTCTTGAGGAACAAGACCGGCTCGCCGTCGGTGCGGAACTGCACCCCTTGATGCTGCGACGGCAGGAACTCCGCGCCCCACAACCGAGCGTACAACGGATCGGCCGGCCGAGCGGCACTGCCTCGCGACAGCAGCACGATGAACGCGGGCAAGCTGTCGTTCGCTCGGCCGAGACCGTGACTGATCCACGCTCCGAAGCTCGGTCGGCCCGGCTGTTGATGTCCGGTCTGCAAGTACGTCACCGCCGGATCGTGATTGATCGCTTCCGTCGTGACGCTGCGAATCACGCACAGGTCATCGACAACGCCCGCCGTGTGCGGCAGCAACTCGCTGACCCAGGTGCCGCAGTCGCCGTGCTGTGCGAATCGAAACGCCGACGCCGTCAACGGCAGACTCGCTTGCCCCGACGTCATGCCGGTCAGTCGCTGAGTCCCTCGCACCGACGCGGGCAATTCTTGTCCGTGCCATTCGCGGAGCTTCGGCTTGTGATCGAACAAGTCCACCTGCGACGGCCCGCCGTGCATGAACAGCGAGATGATGCTGCGAGCCTTCGGAGTTCGATGCGGCGGAGCTGTGAACCCGTCTTCGGCCAACATGGTCGCCAGCGCGGTGGCTCCGAAACCAAGGCTGGAGTGCTTCAGCAAGTCGCGACGAGTGGTGGCACCGAACATGTCGTTCTCTCAACGGGCAACAAGTTTGAGTTTGATATTCACCGAACGACCAAAACTAACCCGAAGCTTCAGCGAGGGCGAACCCGTCAAAAAACACACACGATGGTCCGAGGTATCTGATGAGTTCTGCCTAACGCTTAAAACCCAACTGACGTTGATCGGCGTTCGGTGCGGCGTTCGCCCTCGCTGACGCTTCGGGTTAGTGAGTCCGACAGATCGCGACGTAACGCTGTACGGCTTCGGATATGCCCAGTTCCAGCGCGTCGGCGATCAGCGCGTGACCGATGGAAACTTCTTCGACGTGCGGAACGGCTTTCAAAAAGGGGCCAAGGTTGTCGAGATTCAGATCGTGTCCGGCATTCACTCCGAGACCCACTTGCTGAGCGGCTCGCGCGGCGGCGGCGTACTGCACCAACTGCGCACCATGCTCGTTGGTTGGGAATGCCGTCGCGTAGGGTTCGGTGTAAAGCTCGATGCGATGCGCTCCAGTGTCCGGGATCAGACGCATGGCTTCGGCGATGGGGTCCATGAAGATCGAGACGCGGATGCCGGCGGCCCGCAGCGGCGGAACGACTCGCTTCAAAAGATCGGCCTGAGCGACGACGTCCCAGCCGTGGTCGGAGGTTCGTTGATCGGGAGCGTCCGGAACCAGCGTGCATTGTTCCGGACGGATGTTGTGGACGAGGCTCAGAAAATCCTCGGTCGGGTAGCCTTCGATGTTGAACTCGACGCCGAGTTCGCGGGTGAGTTGCCGCAGTTCGCGCACGTCGCTGGGGCGTGTGTGCCGTTCGTCGGGCCGAGGATGGACAGTGATCCCGGCCGCTCCGGCTTCGACGCACAGCCGAGCGAATCGTCGGACATCGGGCAACCCGTTGTCTCGCGTGTTTCGCAGCAAGGCGACTTTGTTGAGGTTCGCGCTGAAGGCAGTCATGGGGCGGGCTTTCGTCGTAGCCCTGTCGCTCCGCGACAGGAAAGCCGAACGTCGTTTGGCTTTGGAGAGCGGGTTTTGGTGACCGAGGCGGTGTGCGATTCGGCGGTCCTGTCGCGGAGCGACAGGGCTACGGAAACGATATTACCGGCCTGTTTGGCGGACGGAGAAGGATGCGGAACGGGTCCGGAGTGGCCACAACTCGGCGGGGTGGTATCATGGTCGGCCGTTTCCGTCGTTTTTCGGCGATCGGACGTATTGGGCGGCGATTCCGCCCACGATTCTTTCGCCGCGAGGTGCATGATGTCTCAGACTCTCGACCAACTGGAACCTTCCGCCACCCGCCCCGCCTCGATTGAACCCGGTTTCAACGATTTTGCCTACAAGCCAATTCCGCCGTTGGCTCCCGTTTCGGCGCTGTTGGGTGTCTGTGCGTTGTCGGGAGTTCTTAGTCCGTTGGGCCTCATCTTCGCCGTGTTCGGACTGGCTCTAGGGTTCGTTGGGTTGCGTCAAATCCAGCGAGCCGAAGGGGATCTCGGCGGGAAGAAACTCGCGACGATGGGGGTGACGCTTTCCGCAGGGCTGTTGGTGGGCGGAGCGGCTCTGCATGTCTACTGGTATCAAACGGAAGTGCCGGAGGGGTTTCAGCGAATCAGTTTTGGGGCGGACATCTCGAAGAAAGGATTCGTCAACGAAGATGGCGAAGGCCGAGCACATCCTGACATCGCCGCCTTGGATGGAAAGCCGATCTTCCTGAAGGGCTACATGTACCCAGACGGGAACCCCGACGAAATTTCGACCTTCATTCTTTGCCGAGACAACGGTGACTGCTGTTTTGGTGGGCAACCGAAGCTGACCGATATGATCAAAGTGAAGATGACCGAGGGGCAGCCGGCATGGTACAGCCAGCACATGGTCTCGGTCGCCGGCGTTTTCCGGTTGCGTGATTTGCGAAAAGCGGGCAACCTTGAGCCTGCGTTTGAATTGGACGCGACACACTTTGGCCCTGCCAAGACGTCGTACTGAATGGAATCGAACCTCGGAGCTTGATGATGACGCTCGGTCCCCGAATGGCTGCGATGCTGCTGGCGACAACGGCTTCACTCACGCTGGCCGTCGGCTGCGGACACACGGAAGGGAAAGCGTCGAATCCTGGCTCGGAACCGACCATCACGCTCGGTGCCTCTGCCAAGGAGCAGGAATCCCCGTCATCGAAAGTCACTCCGGCTGATTCTGAGGTCGTTCCAATTTCCGCCAGCGACGCGAACGTCGCGGACACCGACGCCTCAAAGTTGCCCGACGAGAAACCGTCCGTATCCACCGACGTGGCTGCCGCTCCCGCGAACGGCGCATCGGCCGAAGAGGCCCGCACGTTCAAAGTCGAAGGGCCAGAGAGTGCGATTCGCGTCAGCTTTGACGACGTGGATCTGCTCAAGGTGATGAACCTCGACCCGGTGCCGGCGGACGCGCTCGAACGGTTGCCGAAATGGCTCAAGGCGCTCGACGGAAAACGCATCCGAGTCCGCGGCTTCATGTACCCGCCGTTTCAAGACACCGACATTCGCGGCTTCGTGTTGGCTCGCGACAACCAGATTTGCTGCTTCGGCCGGACCCCGAAAGAATATGACTTGGTCGATATCTTCCTGCGAAAAGGGGTCACGACTTACTACATTCAAAATCGCCCGTTCGACGTCGTTGGTGTCTTCCGCATCAAGTCGGAAATCGAAAAATACACCGCGATGTACGAACTGGAAGATGCCGTCGTGATTGAAAAATGACTTCTCTCGCGCTGTGGCCGGTCTCCTGGTCGAGCCACACGCCATGACCGTAGGACTCCTTTTGGTTCGCTGGAGACCTGCGGTCAAAGTTCCGTGGCTCGGTCGAGAGACCGGCCACAACAGTGTGATTGAAAAATCATTTGGAGTCTCGCCATGAAATCCCGCCTGCTGATTGTTCTTGCTGTCACGTTGCTCGCGGCACAGGTCGCTCTGGCTTGTCCGTTCTGTTCGGCTCCGTCGCTGACACTCAGCGAGCAGTTGACTCAAGCAGATGCCGCCGTGCTGGTGAAGTGGGTCGATGGCAAAGCTCCCACCGAAAAATCCGCCGGCAGCACGACGTACTCGATCGTCGAGGTCTCGCGCGGATCGAAGGAGACACTCAAGAAAGACGACAAGCTGACCGTGCCACGCTACCGAGCCGGCAAAAAGGATGACCTGTTCCTGCTGTTCGGCACCAAGGACAAAGAGATCGACTGGTCCAGCCCGCTGGAAGTTACCGAGGTGACCTACCAATACATCGTGCAAGCTCCGTCTCCGGAATCGCCCACGACGAAGCGGCTGGAATACTTTCTGAAGTTCTTGGAGTACTCCGACCAACTCGTCTCGAACGACGCTTACGGTGAATTCGCGAATGCTCCCTACGAGGACATCGTCAAAATCAAGGACAAGATGGATCGAGCCAAGATCGCCAAGTGGATCACCAACAAAGAGACGTCCCCCACACGGCTGGGTTTGTACGGCTTGCTGCTCGGCCTGTGCGGCAACGACGACGACGCCAAGATGATGGAAAAGAAGATCGAAGAGCAGACCCAAGATTTCCGGTTGGGCATCGACGGCTTGATCTCCGGCTACCTGCTCCTGACCGGCGAAAAAGGATTGGCCGCCATCGACAACGGAAAGCTCCGCGACAAAAAGGCTCCGTTCAGCGAGACCTACGCGGCAATGCAAGCTCTGCGGTTCATGTGGACCTACGGCAACGGCCGCATCTCCAAGGAACGCTTGCGGCAGTCGATGCGCGAGCTGCTCGATCGCCCGGAACTCGCCGACCTCGTCGTCGCCGACCTCGCCCGCTGGGAAGACTGGTCCGTGCAACAGCGGTTGATGAATCTTTACGGCCAGGGCGAGTACTCGATCCCGTCAATCAAACGTGCGATCGTCCGCTACCTGCTCACCGCCGCGAAGGTCCAACCGCCAAAGGCCGACGAAACCAAGAAAGACGATCCGACCGCGACGAAATCCAAACCGGACGAACTCCCCGCCTCCGCGCTGCAAGCCCGCGCCAACCTCGACAAGCTCCGCGAGACCGACCCAAAGACCGTCAAAGAAGCGGAACGGTTCTTCTTCTTGCAGTGAGGAGTGGTTTGGTCATGAAGGAGCTTTTACTTTGGGTCTGCGTGTTTTTGCTGTTGGCTGGCTGGCCAATGCGAACGACTCAGGCCTGTCCGTTTTGTGGGCCTCCACAGACTCGACTGAGCGAACGGCTGACCAAGAACGATGTCACCGTCATCGCGGAGTTTCTCGAAACCACTCCTGGCAAGAACGGCCTCGGCGGGAACACTCGTTTCCGAATCATCGAGCGGGTGCGCGGGCCAGAGGGCAAACTGACGTTTCTCAAGGGAGACACAATCACCCTGCCGCGCGAATTGAACGGCGATCGCGGCCAGCGATGTCTGCTCTTCGGCCGCAAGGAAGACGAGGTCACTTGGGAAGCACCGGTGCCGCTCTCCGATGAAGCCGAGCGTTATCTGCGGAAGTCTCCAGCCGCTGACGATCCCGTGGCGAAACGACTGGAGTACTTTTTGGAGTTCCTCGAATCGAAGGATGCCGTCGTCGCGATGGACTCGATGGCCGAATTCGCCGTCGTCCCGTACTCGGACGTGGCCGCGATGTCCGCGAAGCTGCCGCCAGAAAAACTTCGCCGCTGGTTGAGTGACGAACAAACCGTGCCGAATCGGCTTGGCTTGTACGGCATGATGCTGGGCCTTTGCGGAACGGCGGAAGATGCTGAACTCTTGCGATCCATGATTGAAACTCCGAAATCGGAGTTTCCGTTCGGACTCGACGGCATCACCTTCTGATACCTCTTGCTGACCAAATCTGACGGGCTGGATGTGATCGACCGCAGCAGGCTGCAACCGAAGACAACAAAACCAGAGGTCGTATCCTCGATCATGGCGGCTCTGCGAGTCATGTGGAACGACGGTGGCGACCGTATCCCGCGAGAGCGTTTGCGACAGTCGATGCGGCTCTGCCTGAACCGACCGGAAACGGCTGGTCCGGCAAGCATCGACCTCGCTCGCTGGGAGGACTGGTCTCTCCAGGATCGCCTGATGTCGCTGTACGGAGCGAAAGACTTCGACGACCGCCAGACGCGACAGGCGATCGCGGGTTATTTTGTGGCCGCCTCGAAATCCAAGTCGGCCGAGGTGAAGTTGCAGGCTCAGAAGAATCTCGACAAGCTCCGCAAACGCGACCCGGCAATCGTCAAAGATGTCGAGCGAAAATTCTAAGTCGCGCGGTGAGACAATTGCGGCATTGGCACGTTGGAAACGTGCCCCACGATTTCAACAACGGGGGTCGAGATGTTTGCGTTGGATGCGGTGCAGCAGGCGTTGCGGCAGTTCGGATTTGATGGCTGGCTGCTGTACGACTTTCGTGGCAGCAACATGCTGGCTCGGCGAGTGCTCGACATGGGCGAGCTACCGGTCACGTCGCGGCGGTGGTTTTACTGCGTGCCGGCTCACGGCGAGCCGATGCGGTTGGTGCATCGCATCGAGACCGGTGCTCTCGATCATTTGCCGGGATCGAAGACGGTGTATCTCAAGTGGCAGGAACTCGAAGCGGGCGTCGCGAAACTGCTCGGCGGCATGAAGCGAGTCGCGATGGAATACTCGCCACGCAACGGCAATCCGTATGTCTCGCGCGTCGATGCCGGGTTGGTCGAGGTCGTGAGGTCGCTGGGCATCGAAGTCGCATCGTCGGGCGATTTGATTCAGCTCTTCGAGGCGGCTTGGGACGACGACCAAATCCGTTCGCACTTCGCGGCGGAAAAAGTCACCAACAGCGCGTACGGCGTCGCGTGGAAATTCATCGCCGACGAAGTGCGGTCACGCGGCGAGACGAATGAAGTCGCCGTGCGTGACGTCATCATGGATCACTTCGCGAGGCACAATGTCACGACGTATCACCCACCGATCGTCGGCGTTGGGTCGAACTCTGGCGATCCGCACTACGAGACCGGCACCGGCGCGAACACGACGATTCGCAGCGGCGACTTCGTGCTGATCGACTTGTGGGGAAAGCTCGATCAACCGCGATCGGTCTATAGCGATCTGACCCGCACGGGTTTCGTCGGCAAAACCGTTCCGCCTCGCATCGCCGAAGTGTTCGCGATCGTAGCGAAGGCTCGCGATGCGGCGATCGCGTGCGTGAAGTCGGCGTTTGCGGCCAAGCGACCGCTGCAAGGTTGGGAAGTTGATGACGCCTGCCGAGCGGTTATCGTCGCCGCTGGCTACGGTGACAAGTTCGTGCATCGCACGGGGCACAGCATCGGTCAGGAAGTCCACGGCAACGGAGCCAACATGGATAACCTCGAAACCCACGAGGAACGGCTCATCCTGCCGCGAACGTGCTTTTCCGTCGAGCCGGGCATCTATCTGCCGGAGTTTGGCGTCCGTTCAGAGATCAACGTCTTCGTCGATCCGCAAAGCGTGGTGCATGTCACCGGCGGCGCACTCCAGACCGAGGTTGTGCCGATCCTGGCCGCTTTCTGACCGGGAACACGAACCCGCAGTATTTGCCCATCTTTCCCATTTCAACACTTCCCGGCTGCGCATTCGGGCAGTATTTTCCTGTCGTCTCCGCACGCCCCGCTGCTGAGTTGGCTGGGTTGGGCGTTGCGGCAACGTCTCTGATCAGCCAGCGAGTGGTTCACATCGAAAAGGAAAACCGTATGAAGAAACTTCTTTGGGCCAGCCTCGCGGCCCTCGGGTTGATGGCACTCCCGAGCGACCCCGCCACCGCCGACAACTGTTGTCGGCCGGCTTGTCAACCTGCCTGTCCGGCTCCGGCCCCCTGCATGGTCGAGCGGACGGTGCTTGTGCCACAAATGACGACTGAGACTCGCAAGGTCTGCGTCATCGAGTGCCGCCCGGAAACGCAAACGAAAAAAATCACCGTCTGCAAAATGATCGAAGAGAAGAAGGAAGTCCAATACGAGTACTGCGAATGGCGACAGGAAGTGAAGACTCGCCAAGAGACCTATCAAGTCATGGTGCCGGAGTGGAAAGAAGTCACGACCGAGTACACCGTGATGGTCCCGCACGTCGAGAAGCATCAAGGCGTCCGCAAGGTCGCGAAATGCGTCCCCAGCGTTGAGAAGCGCACCGTCTGTGAGCAAACCGGCCACTGGGAAGATCGCCAAGTCCAAGTGCAAACCTTCGTCCGCGGCTGTGATGCTTGTGGCCGTCCGACCTGCTGCCCGCAAACTACGGCCTGCACGCAAAAGGTCTGGGTACCGGAAGTCGTTCAGAAGGAAATCGAAGTCACGGTTCACAAGGTCGTTTGCGAAGATCAGCCCTACGAATACGAAGTGACCGTCTGCAAGCCAGAGAAGAAGACCTGCACTCAGAAGGTCTGCACGCACAAGTGCGAGACGAAGACTCGCGACGTGCAGTACACCGTCTGCGTTCCGGAGAGGAAGACCGGCACTCGCACCGTGACCTGCTGCAAGCCGGTCACGGAAGAGCAGGAAGTCCAATGCACCGTGATGGTGCCTCACAAGGTTGAGAAAGAAGTCCAAGTCTGCGTCTGCAAGATGGTCGAGAAGAAGATCCAAGTCGCCGTCTGCTGTCCGCAACCGGCGTGTGCGCCGGCTCCGAGCTGCTGCACGGCTCCGGCCTCGACTTGCTGCTCGCCAGCTCCGACGTGCTGCGGAGCGGCTCCAAGCTGTTGCCGCTGACCGTTGATGTGTGGGCGAGACGCTCGCGCCACAAGAATCCGAATCACCCAGGCTCGTGCGAACGAGCCTGGGTTTTTTGTTGCGCGGGTGGAAACCGGCTAAGCTCTCGCACAGTTCGGCGAATGACCGGGCAAATGTTGCGAGACGATTGGACGCCATGAGCAGTGACGCTGTGAATGTGACCGACTCCACCGTGCGACGTGAACGATCGTCGCTCTTGGCCCGGCTCACGCGGACGTTCGGCCCGGTGCTCCCCGGATTGATTCTGGACTTGGCCGATTTGTGCTCGTTGACTCGCACCGTCGGCCCTTGGGCCAGCTTTCCGATTGGGTTCGCGATCGGCATCTGGCTGAGCCTGTTTTATCCCTTCGGTTTTGGCTGGCGGTTTGTCATCGCGTTGGGATCGGGACTCTACACGCTGACTCCCGGCACCGAGTACATCCCGCTGGCGACGATCCTGACTGGCTTGGGGCGATTCATCGAATCCACGCCGGAGACACCCATGACTGCGAACACAGCCAATGCCACCAGCAACGACAGCACTGTGGCCGACGACGAACCCTTTCGCCGAGGACCGTCGATGCCATCAAGGGCTGCGTGCCCGGAATGCGGCTCGTCATCGTTGAGATACGGCGAAGTCGCTCAACGATTCGTGCCGTCGGGCAGCAGCGTGTGGACGAAGGGGCACGAGATCAATGCCTTCGTCTGTCTGGAGTGCGGCTTCGTC
Source organism: uncultured Planctomyces sp. (assembly GCA_964539995.1). GTDB lineage: Bacteria > Planctomycetota > Planctomycetia > Planctomycetales > Planctomycetaceae > SXKJ01. The sequence continues at coordinate 4,087 of CAZILR010000067.1, read as the reverse complement.
GGCCACTTCTTAGCCAGCGGCGATTTGGAAAAGTTGCGTGAATCGAGTGGCTCGTAGTGCAGCTCAGCCCTTGATGACACCGATCGGTTTCATCCGCGCGACTTTCTTCGACAATCCGGCTCGATGGACGACGTCCACAACCATGTTCACGTCCTTGTAGGCGTCGGGTTGTTCCTCCGCGAGACCCTTCCAGCTTTGAGCGCGGGCCACGACGCCTCGACTGAGCAGTTCCTTGTCGATGCGTCGGCCCTTCGAAAGAGCGACGGCCTTCGTGCGGCTGAGGATTCGGCCGGCTCCGTGACAGGTCGTGCCGAAAGTTTGATCCATGCTGCCTTGTTGGCCGACGAGCACCCAGCTCGCGCGGCCCATGTCGCCGGGAATGATCACGGGCTGCCCGACCGCTCGATAGTGCGTCGGAATCTCCGGATGACCGGGTGGAAACGCGCGAGTCGCCCCTTTGCGATGCACCCAGACTTTGCGTTGCTCGCGGCCGATGAGGTGTTCTTCAAACTTGGCGATGTTGTGAGCGACGTCGTACATCAAACTCATTTGCAACTCTTGCCACGGGCGATTGAAGACGGACTCGAAGACTTCGCGAGCCTGCCAGGTCAGCAACTGCCGATTGCAAAAGCCAAAGTTCGCCGCAGCACGCATCGCGCCGAGGTAGTGCTGACCTTCGGGGCTGAGCACCGGAGCACATGCGAGTTGCCGATCGGGCAGCACGATGCCGTATTTTTCTGGGACACCACGAAGATGCAGCAACGCATCGTCGCAGACCTGATAGCCCAAGCCGCGCGAGCCGGAGTGAATCATCACGCAGACTTGATCTTTTTTCAGGCCGAGCACGTCAGCGGCTTGTTCGTCGAAAATCGACTCGACGATCTGCACTTCCATGAAGTGATTCCCAGAGCCAAGCGTGCCGCACTGGCTCGCGCCGCGTTGCACCGCTCGATCCGAGACGTTACCCGGTTCGGCTCCGTCGATGCGGCCGCGAGCTTCGGTGTTCTCGATATCCGCCTCGGTCGCAAGGCCGCGGCGTTGCAGATAGCCGACTCCTTCGCCCATCAGCTCGCGCAGCTCAGTCATGTTGAAGTGATATTTGCCGGAGCGGCCGACTCCGGTCGGCACGTTTTTGAACAGCTCGTCGATCAGCCGATTCAGAAGCGGCTTGACGTCGTTGTGTGTCAGATTCGTGCGAATCAGCCGGACGCCACAGTTGATGTCGTAGCCGACTCCGCCGGGCGAGATGACGCCCCCCTCATCAGGATCGGTCGCACACACGCCGCCGATCGTGAAGCCGTAGCCCCAGTGAATGTCGGGCATCGCGAGGCTGGCGACTTGAATGCCTGGCAGCGTCGCGACGTTCGCGACCTGTTCGGGAGCCTGATCGTGGCGTACCTGATCGATCAGTTCGTCACTGGCGTAGATCAAGCCATCGACCAGCATGCCGGGCTTATACGACTTGGGAATCTTCCAGCAGCAGTCGTTCAGACGAATCAGCGGACCATCGAAACCAGGTTTATTCATGAGGTGATTCCGAATCGCTCTGCATGGCTGACTTCTTGCGGACGATGTCCCAGTGAGCTTGGATGACCTCGGCCGCCTCTTCGGCGGTGGGCTTGTCGGACAAGAAGAGTGCCACCCCTTTCCGTTCGGCCTTCTGTTGAGCTTTCGCTTGCTTCGGGTTGAAGAAGGTTGTGGCGTTGACGTCGCGATCCTGGCCGATCAGCCGGAACAGCATCGAGCCAACTTTGAGTAGCCCGCCAGGCTCGAGCAGCGACTCACCCGTGATGCGTTCGTTGTCGATGAACGTGCCGGTCTCGGTGCCGAGATCGTTGACGAGAATTCCCAGCGGAGTCGGTTTGAGTGTGCAATGCTTGGGTGCGATCCCCTCACCAACCTGCTTGAGTTGGCAGGGGCGTTCGCTGCCGAGCGTGATCTCGTGATCGGGCAACATCAACTTTTTCCCCTTGAGTTGCCCCGTGAGAATGCGGAGCACTCGCAACGAACTAGCGAGCGCCGCGCGCGAGAGTGGTGCGCCGATGATCGACAGCGCTCCGACTTGTCGCTTCTGGCACTTCGGACAGGTGCGCGCTTTTTCGAGGTCGGACGAAAAGAGCCTGTAGAACGTCCCGCAATGCTGGCATTTGACGGACAGAAACCGCATCGGATCGTTGAGCGTGTTCGCGTTCGCGACATCTGATTGCTTGACGATCATCTGATGCACGCTGCGTTCGGGAATCTGCACCGAGGCTTGGCATTCGGTGCATTGCACGACTTTGCCGCGGTTTTCCAATTTCTCTTTCATTCGATGTCCGCATTTGCAACGGAAGCGAATCTCCCCTTTCTCCTTCCCTTCACGCTCGTCGGCTTGACGTTCCCAAACCACGTCGGCGACTTCGCGGATCGCCTTGGTGAGCGTTTCAGGCTGGCATGGCTTTAGGACATAGCCGTCGGCTCCCAACTTCGAGGCCAAGTTCTGCGCGGCTTCCAATTCGATCTCAGAGTAGATCACGACCGGAAGGAAGCGGTCCTGCTTCTTCAGCCGTTCACAAATCTCAAAGCCGCTCTCGCCAGGCAGGATCAACTTCAACAGCACAAGGTCGGGGCGGTCCATCGCGATGCCACCATGCACCTGGCCACCATCTTTGAAAACCTTGGCCTCAAAGCCGGCCTGATCCAGAATCGCTTTCGTTTCGCGCGCGGACTTAGCATCGTCGTCCACCACCATGATGTAACGGACGACCGCGCGCTGCCCGCCAAGGTCACCGGATTGAAGGATGCCGCGTGCCATGCCTCACCGTGAAAACTGCCGGCTCGCGGTTCAGACGGAAAATGATGTGACAACTCAGTCGAAGTGAAAAAGGCCGCGATCGGAAGCCGTAGGAGTATGCCGCCGTTTTCCGAGACCAGCAATCAGCAGCGGCCTGTTTTGACGGAAATGGTCGAGCCGCGTGGCCAAAAGTCAGAAATTATCCGTCGCCGAATTTCTGACCAGGCTGAACCGGATAACCGCGCAGGAAGTCGGCGGCGGTCATGGGACGCTTCCCCTCTGGCTGGAGCGATTCCAATGAGACGGCATCTTGTCCGGCCTTCACGAGCAACTGTCCCAGAGGGGACGGCAACACCGTTCCGGGTGGAACAGCGGTCGTGTCTGCAATCACGCTCACGCGCGGAACGATGACTCGCAACGGCGCGTGATCGGGACGCAGCCAATGTGAAAAGGCTTTCGGCCAAGGTTGCATCGCGCGAACGTGGCAGGCGATCTCGGCAGCGGTTTGAGTCCAACGAATCTCGCCGTCCGCTTTGCTGAGCCGTCGCGCGTACGTCGCTTGCGAGTGATCTTGCGGTTGAGGTGTCGCCGTCCCGGCATCGAGTTGCTCGACGACGCGCAACAGCACTGGCACGGCGAACGCGGCCAATCGCTCTTCCAGCTCGCCCGAGGTTTCAGCCGGCCCGATCGGGGTCCGTCCGATCGCCAGCACCGGTCCGGCATCGAGTTCACGAACGATCTGAAAGATCGTGATGCCCGTCTCGGTGTCTCCGACCCAGACCGCGTGCTGAATCGGCGAAGCACCGCGATGCTTCGGCAGGATCGACGCATGCACGTTGATCGCACCGTGTCTCGGCAAACTCAGCAATTTGGTCGAGAGGATTTGCCCGTAGGCAGCGACGACGAACAAGTCCGCTTGCCAACTTGCCAGCACGTCCAACGATTCGGGAGCGCTCGCCTTCACCGGCTGAAACACCGGCAACTCGCGAGCGATCGCCAACTCCTTCAACGGATTGAGGTGGTGATGATGGCCGGCTCCGGTTCGATCTGGCTGAGTGACCAACCCAACAATTGTGTGCTGAGAATCGAGCAGCCCTTGAAACGTCGGCAGAGCGAACGCTCCGGTCCCCAGCATCGCAATCCGTAATGTCACGAGAGACTCCTCAACCAACCCGAAGAGGCTGTCATTCTTTGTAGCCCTGTCGCTCCGCGACAGGATTGCCGAGCGTTTCGGGAGACGTGGAGTGTGAAAAATGGGATTCGTTCGACATTCGGCGTTCCTGTCGCGGAGCGACAGGGCTACTTTTTGAAAAC
>CAZILR010000066.1:0-13622 GCA_964539995.1 uncultured Planctomyces sp. | reverse complement strand
GACCCACCGCATTCGCACACGATCTTTAAGGTGGGTCTCGATGACTCGACCCACCCTACGAGGGAACACTCATGGCCACAGCCAGCAAATACAAAGTCATCGGCACTCGTCCGGTTCGGCACGACGGCGTCGATAAGGTCACTGGTCGTGCTCGCTACGGAGCGGACACAAAGATTCAGGGGATGCTTTACGCGGCGATGCTGCGCAGCCCGCACGCTCACGCAAAGATCAAGCGGATCGACACGTCGAAGGCGGAGAAGCTGCCGGGCGTGCGAGCGGTTGTGACGACGAAAGACTTGCCGAATCCGGGGAACCGAATTGCTCAGCTTGGCGAGGGTGCGGTTTGCATGTCGCACCTGTCGCAGAATGTGTTGGCTCGCGACAAGGTGCTCTACAAGGGACACGCGATCGCGGCGGTCGCGGCAGACAATATTCACATCGCGGAAGAGGCCGTGAAGCTGATCGAAGTCGAATACGAGCCGCTGCCGGTGCTGCTCGATGTGCGTGAAGCAATGAAGCCGACGGCGATCGTGCTCAATGATGACGTGCGGTGCGAAGAGGTCGGAGCCGGCACGACGGGAGACAAGCCAACCAACGTCGCGAAGCATTTCCATTTCGAGAAGGGAGACGTCGCGGACGGGTTCGCGAAGGCGAAGGTCGTCGTCGAGCGTGAGTTCGTGACTGGTACGGTTCATCAAGGCTACATCGAACCGCATGCCGCGACCGCCACTTGGAACCCAGACAACCGCATCACGATTTGGTGCTGCACACAGGGAAGCTTCACGGTGCGGCAACAGTGTGCCGAACTGCTCGGCGTGCCGCTGGGCAACATCAAGGTTGTGCCAACGGAGATCGGCGGCGGCTTTGGCGGGAAAATTTCCGTGTACCTCGAACCGGTCGCGTGTGCTCTGTCGAAGAAGAGCGGCAAGCCAGTGAAGTTGGTGATGGACCGAGCGGCCGTGCTCGAAGCGACCGGCCCGACTCCCGCTTCGTACATGAAAGTCAAAATCGGCGTGGATGGCGACGGCAAGATCACGGCCGGGACCGCGTACATGGCGTTCGATGCCGGAGCCTTCCCCGGTTCGCCGATCGGCATGGCCGCGATGTGTGCGTTCGCCTGCTACGACGTGCCCAACGGCAGCGTCGATGGCTACGACATCTGCGTCAACAAGCCGCGCACGAACGCCTATCGAGCACCCGGCGCGACCAACGGAGCGTTTGCCGTCGAGAGCGTCATCGACGAAATCTGCGAAAAGCTGAAACTCGATCCGCTGGAGTTCCGTGCGAAGAACGCCGCGAAAGAAGGGACTCGCCGAGTCGATGGCCCGGTCTTCCCACGCATCGGCATGTGGGAGACGGTGGACTTCTTGAAGAAGAGCGAGCACTACTCGACACCGCTACCGAAGCCGAAGTTCGGTGGCAAGGTGGGGCGAGGTGTCGCGTCGGGTTTCTGGTTCAACTGCGGGTTGAAGAGTGCCGCGTTCGCGACCGTCAACACAGACGGCAGCGTGTCTCTGTCCCTCGGCACGACCGACATCGGCGGTTCGCGAGCCAGCATCGCCATGCAGCTTGCCGAAACGCTTGGCCTGACGGCGACCGACATCAACCCGAACGTCGTGGACACCGATGCCGTTGGCTACAACGACGTGACGGGCGGCAGCCGAGTCACCTTCGCCACCGGCATCGCCGCGCACGAAGCGGGACTCGACATCCAACGCCAAATGGTCCAACGAGCGGCCGTGTTGTGGGACGTCGATCCGAGCAAAGTCCGCTACGACGTCGCGACCGCTTCGCTGATCGGCCCCGACGGCAAGAGCATCACGTTCAAAGCCATCGCCGAGCAGGTCAATCATTGCGGCGGCCCCGTCATCGGACGCGGCTTCTCCTCCGAAGCCAATCAAGGGGGTGCTTTCGGCACGCATTGCGTCGATGTCGAAGTCGATCCCGACACCGGCAAGACTCAAATCCTGCGCTACACGATCTCTCAAGACGTCGGCACGGCGATTCACCCCAGCTACGTCGAAGGCCAACTCCAAGGCGGAGTCGTCCAAGGCATCGGCTGGGCGCTCAACGAGGAATACTTCTACGACGACAAGGGCGTGATGCGCAACGCGAGCTTCCTCGACTACCGCATCCCGACGATCTACGACGTCCCGATGATCGAAACGATCCTGGTCGAAGTCCCCGACCCCGAACACCCCTTCGGAGTCCGCGGCGTCGGCGAAGTCCCCATCGTCCCACCCCCGGCCGCCGTTGCCAACGCGATCGCCAACGCCGTCGGTGTGCGCATGGAAAAGTTGCCGATGTCGCCGCCGAATCTGTTGAAGGAGATTCTGGCGAAGAAGTGATCCGCTGCGCGATTTGTGTGTGCCGAGCTTTCAGGCGTCAACACAGGCTGTCCGAATCCATCGATATCGCCAAAATCCGGCGCGTGCTCGACCGCGTTTGAGGAGCCGTGTAGAGTCAATCGCATGGATAGTTTGACGCCAATTCTGAACAAGCTGGAAACCTGCGTGCGGCACGAGGCGTGGGAGTCCTTGGAAACGGATTGGCTGGAAATCAAGCCGGTCCCGTCCACCGGCCATGCGTGGGACAGCATTCGTGATTCCGTGGGCGCGTTCCTCAATACGCGCGGCGGCGTGGTGATCCTGGGGATCAAAGACGAGCAGCAACCGCAGCGGTATTTCACGTTCACCGGCTACACCGAAAACAATAGCGGCAATCTTTCGGCGATTCGGACGGCATTCAAGGATGCCAAAGGCAACCCGATGGACGTTGGCGACTGCCTGATGATCGAAGTTCGGTCATTTGCAGCAGGTCAGATCGCGGTGGTGCGGGTGAGTGCGCTGCCCGAAGACCGTAAGTTTTGTTGTTACCAGAACGTCGCTCGCGAGCGGATCGCGGATCGTGATGAGAAAATTCCGTTACATCGCGTGGAGGAGCAAGAAGAGCGCAAACGCGAGATGGAAACATACCGCGAATTGCGCCCGGTTGAGGACGTGTCGCTAGCAGACCTCAGCATACAACGCCTCAATGAACTGGTTCTACTCATCAACCAAGGCCAGTCGCAGCCCATCGAGACCATCAAAAGCACGTTGGCCGAAGCCGTGCCGTTTCTTGAAAAGAAACGCTTCATGCTCAAGGACGGACAGATCACGACGCTCGGAGTCTTGGTCTGCGCCACACGTCCAGAAGAGCACCTCTTGTTCCGCAGCCAGATGGACGCCTTCGTCGATGTGCCGAACACGGTGGCTCAGGACAAGAAGACCTTTCGCGACAACATTCTCCAGTTGATGGAACTCGGCCACGGCTGGACGTTGCGAAACATCATGACAGGCGTTTCCATCGCGGCGGGCGGAACAATGGAAGCGGAATATCCAGAAAAGCTGATTCGGGAATCCATCAACAACGCCCTCGCACATCGTGACTACTCGATTAACCGCCCAGTGCAATTGACTATTAAACCGCGCGTCTCGCTTTCCATCCGCAACCCTGGCCATTTGCCGCACGAACTGGTTTTTGAACAACTCAATCACCCAATCCCGATTCGTCGAATTTTCCCCAACCCAAAAGCGAGAAATCCCCGGCTGGCGGACGTATTGAAACTCCACAACAAATGGGAAGGGAAAGGCATCGGCATGTCCGACTTGGTCAACTACGCCTTGGCCAATCAAATCGACGTGCCACACTACCTGTTCCATTCAGCGGACGAGTTGTCACTGTGTATTCCGGCGGGCCAAGTTCAGGATGAAGCGACCGAGAGTTGGCTTGATTTGTTCGACAGCTTCATTGCGAATCGAGCCGGAGGTAGTCCGTTGACTCCTGAGCATCGAATGGTGCTGGCGTATTTGCTGAAGGGAGAGAGGCTGAACCGCGATGGCTTCTACACTCTGGCACTGACGCCAGGGAACAACCATTTCGGAGCGATCACGCAATTGAAAAACTGGCGGTTGATCGAATTACATCCGAGCAGCGACCGCTTTAAGGAGATTTATGTCGTTTGCCGCGAGTTGGCTACGGAGGATGTCAGCGGCGAACTGCGTCAGACATTTGGCAAGGACTTCGATGAGCTGAAGCCCCTGGCGCAACAGACTCTCAACGTGATTCTGCTGGCCGAAAAGTATTCGCAAGCCGGTGGCCTGAATGCGAAACAAGTGAGCCGATTGCTCAAGCAGCGATTACCCGACGAGCACCAGAAGCGTGGCGACGACGAGTTCTATCGAGCCGTCCGTCACAATGTTGAACGCCTAGCGCCCGAGAAAAAGTCGCTCAATCTCGATGACAACCAGTGGCATTCAACGCCAGTCAAAATGTTGAGCATTCTCGGACCATCGAATCGCCCGACGTTTCGTGTCAACAGGGACTATCAACAGGCAATGATTTGATTGTCTTTCTGATGAGCATCCCCATTCACATCCGCGAAGTGCTCACCGTCATCACGGCCTTCAATTCCGATTGAAGCAGTTCGATTTGGAGATCTGAATTCCAACTTGCTCCGTCGTTCCCGTTCCACCGAGGTCCGGCGTCCTCGGTCCATCCGAGGCCAGCAAATCTTTCACCGCTTGATGAATGCTTGCGGCGGCGACATCGAGGCCAAGGTGCTCAAACATCATCGCAACCGACAGGATTGCCGCGAGGGGATTGGCGATGCCTTTGCCGGTGATATCGGGGGCGGAGCCGTGGACCGGCTCGAACATGCTGGGGTGGCGGCGAGTCGGGTCGATGTTGCCGCTGGCGGCGAGGCCCATGCTGCCGACGATGATCGCGGAGAGGTCAGTCAGGATGTCGCCAAACAAATTGCTGGCCACGACCACGTCGAACGATTCGGGGCGGCGGACGAACTCCATCACGGCGCGGTCGATCAGCAATGACTCGGTGGCGATCGCGGGGAACTCGGCGGCTACGCGAGCGAAGCATTCGTCCCACAAGACCATGCCATAGCCTTGAGCGTTGCTCTTGGTGATCGACGCGACGCGCTGCTTCGGCCGAGTCGCCGCTTTCTCGAACGCCGCGCGGATGATCCGTTCGCAGCCTTTGCGAGTGAACACGCTCGTTTGAATCGCCGACTCTTCGGGCATCCCGCGATACAGGAAGCCGCCGATGTTGGCGTATTCCCCTTCGGTGTTCTCGCGGAAGACGAGCATGTCGATGCTGCCCCCCGGCTTGTCCCGCAACGGGCTATCGACGCCGGGATACAGGTACGCCGGCCGCAAGCAGACGCACTGATCGAACCGCCGCCGAATCGGCAACAGCAACCCGTTGAGCGTGACGTGATCCTGCACGCTCGGATGCCCGACCGCTCCCAGCAAGATCGCGTCGAACCCGGCCAGCGTGTCGAGGTAATCCGCCGGAGCCATCCGTCCGTTTTGAAAGTAGTAGTCGGTGCCCCACGGAAAGTGAGTCCACTCGCACCGAGCGTCCGACTTCGGAGCCGCCGCATCGGCAACTCGAATGGCTTCACGAATGACTTCTGGTCCAATGCCGTCACCCGCGATGACGGCGATGCGAAATGTTTTGGTCATGGTGTCGCTCTCCTCGTTTCCTTTTTTCATAGCCCTCTGACGCACCGCTGTCACTCTTCGCACCAACGACTCATTGCCATCGACTTGCCAACCACCTCGATCGAAAACGGAGAATATCGCCTCGCATTCACAACTTGAGCGACCAATCGCCAAAATTCAGCAGGCTCTTCGAGAGTGCCAACGACAACGCCCCGGTGGAATTCGGTTTGTGACCGAAGCCTGCCGGGGCGTTTTTTGGGATGGTCAACAGCCAACTACTTGGCTGTGGCGGCCTTGTTCTGGGCCTTCGCCAACCGCGACTTCAACCGCGAGGCTTTCTTCGGATGGATGAGACGCTTGGCTCCGGCTTGATCCAGCCGCTTGGAGACTTCGGATAATGTCACGGCTGGTGTGGCACCTGCGGCGGCACCCAAACCGGTCTTGAATTTCTTGACCAGCGTCTTCAGCGAAGCGGTCTGCGACCGGTTCTGCAAACGTCGTTTTTGAGCTTGGCGATCCGCCTTGGCGGCATTGCGATTGTTCGGCATGTCGAGCTTACGGGTTCGAGGTCAAACGGACAGAAAACTCGCCGCAGATCGGGCCAACCGACCGGGCGAAGGGGCGGGATTCTAGGCAGCGCCACTCCCGATTGCCAGCGATTCACCGCGAGCCGCTTTCCGAACCGCAGGCCGGCCGCTACGTTGGCGAGCGGCTTGCCAAACACGCTGCCAGGACGACGGAATGGCCAATTCTCACGAGTTACCCGACCGGGAGTCGCTCCCGACCGAGATGCACAGCCGACTGCTCTGGTGGCTGCACCCCAAGGTCGCGTTGCCGCTGACGCTACTCATTTTTTTGCTGTCTGCGCCGTTCCTGTACCGAGGCTACCGCATCTCCCGCGTCTCCGACATCGGCGATCCCTTCGATATCGAAGCCTTCGGCACCGTGAACATCGCTCCGGCCGACAACGCGATGACGCAGTACGCCTTGGCGACCACGTTGCTTCGCACGCGAGGGTATGGGAACGCCGATATCGAGATTGAAGAAAAGGCGCGGACTCAAGGCTGGACCTTCGCTTCCAGTGCTGTGACGAAATGGTTGGACGACAACCAGCCGGCACTGGCCGAATGGCGGAAAGGGACCGAACTGTCGCAAGCGGTTGTCATCCAGCCGAAAGACTTCCGATTCACATCGACACTTGAAGTCGTTGAAGAGTCTCGCGAGTTCTCTCGGCTGGCCACCTTGCAGGCGGAGCGTTGTGCTCACGACGGCGACCTTGAAGCCGCTTGGGGATGGTTGCTGGCGGACGTGCGTGCCAGTCGGCATGTTGAGCAGAACGGCTGTCAGATTCAGCGATTGGTCGGAATCGCCATTCTCCAGAGTGCAACCGACGGAATGAATCGCTGGTCGGCGCATCCGGCGATCACACCCGATCTGCTCCGAAAGGCGATCGTGGAGTTTCACGAGGCGGACCAACTGACTCCGCCGAATTCCGTCGCATTGAAAACGGAGTATCTCGCACTGCAGAACACACTCAGAGTTCCCACATCGTTGACTGAGTTGTTGGAAATATCGACCGATGGCCCGCTCTCGCTTCAAGCACCGGCGCTGTTTGTCATGGGTGAGCCGGAACTTTCGCTGAAGGTCTTTCAGCATGTCTTTGCAAATCAACTTTCGGAGATCGACAAGCCCAAACGGGATCGCGTTCCGTCGGCCGCTGGTGTTTTTCAGTTGTACGATCTGCCACCCGGCACCACGAAATGTTTGCCGGCTCGCGAACTGGACAAGATCGTCGATTCGGCGGTCTTGGCTCGACTGACATTGCCGGCGTATCAGCAAGTGGACATTGCTGTGCAACGAGAGGCCGCACGTCGAGCGGCGGTGCCGCTGATGTTGGCATGTCAGCTTCATCACCGATTACACGGTGATTGGCCGACAAAGGTTGAAGAGCTTGTGCCGGGCATCCTCGCCGAGCCTCCTGTCGATCCGCTCGGAAAGGCGGGCGAGCTGATGCGGCTCAAGCGGGACGGCGATGATCTCGTGATCTACAGCGTGGGACTCAACGGCGCGGATGACGGCGGTAACATCGGCGATGCTGCGGGAGGGAATCCCAGCGAAGCTCCCGACCAAGGGATTCGCGCGAAGTGCCCCAAGAACTAACCCGAAGCGCCAGCGAGGGCGAACGCTTCGCCGATCTCCAATTCTCAATCTCCTGGAGCGCTCGCCCTCGCTGGCGCTTCGGGTTAGTTTCCGTTTCGGAGAAAAACTGATGCCGTTGTTTGGGTCGCACTTGTCGATTGCCGGAGGCTACTACAAAGCGGTCGAGGCGGCCGCCGAGTTGGGCATGGAGGCCGTGCAGCTTTTTACAAAGAACAACAACCAGTGGGCCGCGAAGCCGCTGTCGGACGACGACGTGAATGCGTTTCGCGACGCCATCGAGCGAACCGGAATTCAGCAACCGGTCGCTCACGACAGCTATCTCATCAATCTCGCCAGTCCGAAGGACGAGTTGTGGAACAAATCGCAGGAGGCGTTCATCGTCGAACTGCAACGGGCCGAGGCGCTCGGCCTGTTCGGCGTGGTGATGCACCCCGGCAGCTACGTTGATTCGGACGAGCAGTCGGGTTTGCAGCGGATCGTCAAGGCGTTGGATGCGGCGCATCGAGCGACGCCGAAGTTCAAGACGCTGACGCTGCTCGAAACGACCGCTGGCCAAGGGACGAATCTCGGCGCGAAGTTCGAGCACCTCGCGTGGATCATCGAGCACGTCAAGCATCCCGACCGCGTGGCCGTGTGCGTCGATAGCTGCCACATCTTCGCCGCCGGCTATCCGCTCGCGACTCCCGCCGAGTACGCCGCGACGATGAGCGAGTTCGACCGGACGATCGGTCTCGACCGCATTCGCTGCTTGCATCTCAACGACAGCAAGAAGGGGCTTGGCAGCCGAGTCGATCGTCACGAACACATCGGTGAGGGCTGCCTCGGCCTGGAACCGTTCCGGCATCTCGTCAACGATCCGCGCTTCGCGAAGTTGCCGATGTACCTCGAAACGGCGAAGGAGCAACGCGACGGCCGCGAAATGGACGCGATCAATTTGGAGACGCTGCGATCGTTGATGCAGTCGTAACCGACTGTTGAGAATTCACCCCACCTCGCTTGCCGGGGTGGCTCGCGGGATTTTGCACTACTCCGACGTCGGTTGGTTTCGAGTCGTGCAGAGTCACGCGAGCCACCGAGTCAAGCCCGGTGGGGTCATTGCAAGGCGCTGGCAGGAGACATCATGGACCTTCATCTTGCGGGACAGACCGCCGTCATCACCGGTGGAGCGAGCGGCATCGGGTTGGCAACATGCCGAGCCTTCGCGGTCGAGGGCTGCCGCGTCGCGGTGTGGGACGTTGCCGCGAACGTCGAAGAGGTCGCGCGGCAACTGGCCGAAGAGTTCGGAGTCTCGGCCATCGGTTGCCGAGTTGATGTCACCGACGCCAATGCGGTCAGCCGCGCGGTGCAAGCCACGAAAGACTCGTTCGGATCGATCGAGCATCTCGTTCACGGGGCGGCGATCGGTTCGGGAAAGTTCGGTTTTCCGTTCACAAACCTGTCGCCAAACGATTGGCCGCGCGTGTTGCAGGTCAACGTGATGGGCATGGTGAATGTCGCTCACGCGGTCGCGCCGGTGATGGTCTCACAACGGAGCGGGACGTTGATCTTTGTGGCTTCCGTGGCGGGACAAATCGGCTCGCAAACCGATCCGCCGTACAGCGCGTCCAAGGCGGCGAACATCAACTTCGCACAGTGCCTCGCCAAGGATTTGGCTCCGCACGGCATCCGAGTCAACACGGTCTGCCCCGGCATGGTACAGACGCCGCTCAACGAAGCGGTGTGGAAAGCGTGGCACGATCAGCAACCGGAAGACCAACGACTGAGCTATCTCGATTGGGCGGCGACAAAAATTCGCGCGGTCGTTCCGCTGGGCCAGTGGCAGCGGCCAGATGACATCGCCGACATGATCGTGTTTCTGTCGTCCGCTCGCGCCGCGCACGTTACCGGCCAGACGATCAACGTCGATGGCGGATTTGTGATGCACTGGTGAGCGTAGGATGGCCGCCCTCGGCCGTCCGCACTTTGGGAAACTCCTACGAACACAGGACGGCCGAGGGCGGCCATCCTACCGCCACGGGAATGTTTCGCCGGAGAGCCGCTCGAAGGCTTCGATGTACTTTGCTCGTGTGTAGTCGATGACCTCTTGCGGGAGTTCCGGCGGTGGGCTGTTCTTGTCCCAGCCGCTGGTCTCCAGCCAGTCGCGGACGAATTGCTTGTCGAACGACGGTTGGCCTTTGCCGGGCGAGTATTGATCGGCGGGCCAGAATCGCGAACTGTCGGGCGTCATCACTTCGTCGATCAGCCAGAGTTCGCCGTTGAGCTTGCCGAATTCGAACTTCGTGTCGGCAATCAAGATCCCTTTCGATCGCGCAATCTCAGAGCCTCGCTGGTAGACGCCAATGCTCAGGTCGCGCAGTTGGCGAGAGATCGGCTCGCCGATCAGCCGGCACATTTCCTCGAACGAGATATTGATGTCGTGACCGGACTCGGCTTTCGTGGCGGGCGTGAAGATCGGTTCGGGGAGCTTGTCGCTTTCGCGCAGTCCCGGTGGGAGAGCGATGCCGCAGACCGAGCCGCTTTGCCGGTACTCTTTCCAGCCAGAGCCGGAGAGATACCCGCGCACGACGCACTCGATCGGGACTACTTCCGTCTTGCGGACGACCATGCTGCGGCCGGCCAGCGAATCGCGGTCGGTGCCGGTGGGCAACGGGACGTCGTCGAGGTTTTGACTGAGCAGGTGATGTCGCACCGGCAGGTGCTCGAACCAGAATCGGCTGAGTTGTGTCAGCACTCGGCCTTTGTCGGGAATGCCGCTGGGCAAAACCCAATCGAAAGCACTGATGCGGTCCGACGCGACCATCAGCATTCGGTCGCCGAAATCGTACATGTCCCGCACTTTGCCCCGCTTGGGGGTGTGTCCGGGGATGACGCTACTCAGGAAGGCAGACATGGCGTGAAAACCCGAAATCCGAAACTCGAAATCCGAAACGGCCAGGTTCGCGGTGGCCTCACTTCGAGCTTCGGACTTCGGGTTTCGAGTTTCCGCAAAAGCGGCGGAGTCTAGCCGCGTGAGCACTGCTTGAACAACCACTTGAGCACCAATAGACTCCGACGCTTTCGCCGGCTTGAAAGTCGGAAAAATGGCTCGTGCCGCGTCCTTTTGAAGAGACGATTGCTTGGGTCGAATTTCATGGGAACGCCGTTCATGGTGCGAGGACTCGCGTGGGTGTCATGAAATTCCAGGTCCACCCGGAAAGCCTGATGCCGGGATGGCCCGAAGCCCAGGACGCGTACATCACCGGCTTCGATGGCCGCGTGTTTCCCTCGCGTGTCGAGATCGACGGCAACACGGTCTCTTGCCGTCGTCCCGCTTCCGACAGCGGAAAATTCAACATTGCTTGGCCCGTGCCTGGGTTTGGTCGCCCGGTCCTTAGCACGTCCAGTCTTCGTGAGCAGGAGGCTCCCTACCTGCTGGCCATCGAGTTGGCTCGCGGAAAAATTTGCCAGGTCCGCAACCAAGCCGCGACGTGGGATCAACTCGGAATGCAGATCCCCGACGCGTTCCATCCTGTTCACAAAGAATCGCACACGCTCTTCGCCAAGAGCGTTGGCTTGAAGAGTGACCCCGTCACCGCCAGCGACCTCGCCACTCAGGCGATTGCGAAGTCTTGTGAGGCGGCCGAGCTGCTGACCAAGTCCTACACCGATCAGCGACTGGCGATTCGCGTGCGGCGATCCGCGCAGTTGCCGGTTTCGTTGGGCTGCAACTTGGCCCACGCTCAACCGGATGCGAGTTGGGAGACGTTGATCCCTGGCACATTCAACGCTGCGGCGATTCCCATTGAGTGGCGGTTCATCGAACGGGACGAGGGCAACTACGATTGGAGTTGGCTCGACGCGCAAGTGGATTGGTGCCAGCAGCACAAGTTGGTGATGCGCGGCGGGCCGTTGCTCGACCTGTCGCCGCACGGACTGCCCAAGTGGTTGGAGCAGTGGGGGCATGACTTTTTTAATCTGCAGAGCTTCTTGTGTGACTTCGTCGAAACGGCGGTCTCGCGATATCACGGCAAGATTCGGATGTGGGAAGTCTCTTCGCGAGTCAACACCGGCGGCGCGCTGAACCTGACCGAAGAAAATTGTTTGACACTCGTGGCTCGCACGCTCGAAGTCGCGCGCCGCGTTGACGAGGAATCTCAGTTCCTGATCCGCATCGAGCAGCCGTGGGGGACGTATCAGACTCGCGGCCAGCATCGACTCGCCCCGGTGCAATTCGTCGATGCGCTGCTGCGCTGCGGTGTCGGTCTTGCGGGAGTCAACCTGGAGATCGCCGTCGGTTACGCCGATCGTGGCTCCGCCTCGCGAGATTCGCTCGATTTCAGCCGACTGCTCGATGTTTGGAGCAGCCTGGAAATTCCGCTGCACATCACGCTGGCGTTTCCGTCGTCCGGTAATCCCGACCCGCAAGCCAGCAGCGACATTGGAATCGAGGCCAATGGCTGGAAATCCCCCTGGAGCGAAGCGGCTCAAGCCGAGTGGATCGACGCTTACTTACCGCTGCTGATCGCCAAGCAGTCCGTGAATGGAATCTATTGGACACACCTGACCGATGCGGCCCCGCACGATTTTCCCAACGCCGGGCTGATTGATGCCGCCGGTCGCCCCAAGATGGCTCTGCAATCGCTGGCGGAGCACAGCAAAAACCACTGGCAGTCGTGAGCGACCCGCGCTTGTGCGACCACCTTGCGACGGCTCAGCGAGCCGATCAAACTTCCGCGCGATTCCATCACGCGGAGATTCGCACATGACCACGGACGACACTTCAACATTGCCGACAGAAATCCCTCCCGCGCGGCGCATGCGCCGGTGGCCCATCGCCGCCGCTCTGGCTGTTGGCGGCGCGTTGCAACTGGCAGCCACTATTTTCTTCGGAGAGAATCGGCCCTACCGAGACTGGGCATGCGTGTTTGTGATTTGGCCGTTGACCGTGTTTCTTCTGTTGCTCTGGTGGACGTTCTGGTCACGACTCCCGTGGCGAACTCGCGGATTGGGTTTGTTGCTGCTCGCAGCCATTGCCGGATCGAGTCTTGCAGCGTTTCGCTTCGACGAATTTGACGGCGCGATGATCCCGCGTTTTTCACCTCGCTGGCAACCTTCCAAGAAAGACCAAGCCGCTGAATTTTTCAAAAGCGCCTCGCCTAACAGCGCCTCGACCGCGTCGGATGACCTCGCCAACGAGAGCTTGGTGCCAACCGAGGGGGATTGGCCAGCGTTTCGCGGACCGAATCGCGATGACGTGGTGACCGGCGAATCGCTGCGATCCGACTGGGACACGAGACCTCCGAAACAACTCTGGAAACACCCGATCGGTTCCGGCTGGGGCGCGTTCGCCGTGATCGGCCGCCGAGCTTGGACATTGGAGCAACGCGGCGAGAACGAATTGTGCGTCTGCTACGACATCGAGACCGGCCGCGAATTGTGGACGCACGCCAATGCCGTTCGCTTCAGCAGCCCGCAAGGCGGAGTCGGCCCGTGCTCGACACCAACCGTGCATGACGGCAAGGTCTTCACGCAAGGAGCCACTGGGATTCTGAACTGTCTCGACGCAGCAACCGGCCAGCGCGTCTGGACTCGCAACACACTCGAAGACTCTGGTTCGCCGAATTTGGAATGGGGCCAATGCGGCTCGCCATTGATCGTGGATGACTTGGTCATCGTCAATCCAGGGAACAACAATGAAACCAGCCGAGCGAATCAGACGTCCGTCATCGCATATCGGTGCGACAACGGCGAAAGAAGTTGGGCCGCTGAAGGCCGACAAGGCAGCTACAGTTCGCCACAACTCGCCACGCTGTCGGGCGTGCGACAAGTGCTGATTTTCGATGGCCCCGGTATTGTCGCGCTGAACCCAAAGACCGGAAAACGACTATGGCACGTTGATTGGGTCAACACACCAGAGGTCAACGCAGCTCAGCCACTCGTTGTCGATGAAAAATCTGTGCTGATTGGATCTGGTTACGGGAA
>CAZILR010000065.1:0-13771 GCA_964539995.1 uncultured Planctomyces sp. | reverse complement strand
GAGCAACGAGCTCGCTGGAGCTATCCCCGTCCCTCCCGAGCCGCCCGTGACCGTACAGTCGCTCGCCGAAGGAGCCCGACTGTTCTCGAAACTGAACTGCGTGATGTGTCACGGCGAGACTGGCGCTGGTGATGGACCCAACGCTTCGTCCCTCAAAGATACCCAGGGCCTGTACCTGCCGCCGCGCGATTTCAACACCGGCGCCTTTCGCGGCGGCCCCACCGGCCGGGATTTGTTTACCCGCATCGCGATCGGGTTGGCGGGCACCCCGATGGTGGCGACTGACAACAAACTCATGACCGACCGTGAGCGCTGGTCGTTGGTACACTTCATTCAGTCACTGCGCCGCAAGGACGTTGAGATTTCTGGGGAATCGGCTGAGGATTGCGGTTGGCTTCACTTCCGATCGGTCGAAGCCGCCGATCTGCCGAGACAACCTGCGGTTGGCAGCGATCGCATTCAGAACAGCGAAATCGACCGTCGCGCGGGTCGTGGCGGTTCTGCGGAACGGCATCGTGGAGATGGTTGCCGGAGGCCGTTACATTGCTCGCCCGATTTGATTCCGACGAAATTCTGCGAAAGGTCGAGCGAACGATGGATGCCAAAATTGTGTTGTTGCCCGGTGATGGGATCGGGCCGGAAGTGGTGGCGGAAGGGCAGAAGGCTCTGAATGCAGTGGCTCGGAAGTTCGGGCATCAGTTCACGTTTGAGACGTGTCTGATTGGTGGCTGTGCGATCGACGCGACCGGCAGTGCTCTGCCAGATGCGACGACGGCCGCGTGCAAGAGTTCGCAAGCGGTGTTGCTCGGTGCGGTCGGCGGGCCGAAGTGGGATGACCCACGCGCGAAGACTCGGCCGGAAGCGGGGTTGCTCAAGATTCGCAAGGAACTGCAACTCTTCGCGAACGTGCGACCGGTGAAAGCGTACGATGAGTTGGTCGATGCGTCGCCGCTCAAGCGTGAGATCGTTGCCGGAGTGGACATCCTCTTCTTCCGAGAACTGACGGGTGGCATTTACTTCGGCGAGTCAGGGCGGCGTCCGCACGCTTCGGGTGAAGAGGCGTTCAACACGATGATCTACAACACCGCCGAGATCGAACGGATCACGCGGATGGCGGCGCGAGCCGCTCAAGGCCGTCGCAAAAAGTTGACACAGGTGGACAAGGCCAACGTGCTCGAAGCATCGCGTTTGTGGCGCGAGGTCTCGCAGCGCGTCGTCAAGGACGAATTCCCCGACGTGCAGTACGAGGTCTTGCTGGTGGACGCGATGGCGATGCACCTGATCTCGAAACCGAAGAGCTTCGACGTGATCGTGACCGAGAATCTGTTCGGTGACATCCTGACCGACGAGGGTGCGATGCTGCCCGGTTCAATGGGGATGCTGCCGTCAGCGTCGCTGGGTTCGTCGGGGCCGGGGTTGTACGAGCCGATTCACGGTTCCGCTCCAGACATCGCCGGGAAGGGGATTGCGAATCCGCTGGCCACGATTCTGGCGGCGGCAATGCTGTTGCGCCATTCGCTGGGTTTGGAGAGCGAGGCTCGCGCCGTTGAGTCCGCGGTGGACGCGGTTCTGAAAGCCGGACACCGCACCAGCGACATTGCCGCCGGTGGCAAGAGCGTCAGCACGTCTGAGATGGGGGCACTGGTGGAGGTTCAGATCTCGAAGTGATCGGTCAAACGATGCCTGTGACCACGGTTAGAGCAATCGCGGTCTGGCGTCGTCGGTCGGTGGGTTGTACCGTGCTGTGCCGAAGTGGTTTCGCCGTTCTTCACTCCGTCGCGTTCAAGGTGTGGCATGTCTGATGACTTGGAAATGGATCCGGATTTCCCGAATCAATACCGCCGCAAAAAAAGTCGAGCGGGACAGAAGTTCTTCGGACTGTTGGCACTCGCGGTCGCTGTCGCGAGCGTGCCGTGGCTGGTGAAACGCGGTGCCGAATTGATTCCCAAGGGGCCAGCTCCTGAGATCGTGGCGGCCGGTTGGGTGAATGGCAAAGCGCCTACCAAAAGCGACCTGTCTGGCAAGGTGGTCGTGATCAGCGTGTGGGCGACGTGGTGTGGACCGTGTCGGCGGGAAGCTCCGAGATTGGCGGCGATTCATCAAAAATTCGCCGAGCGAGGCGTGGTCTTCATCGGTTTGACCGACGATGACGAAGCGGAAATGGACAAGATTCATCTGTTTCTAAAAACGGCTGGCATCAAATGGCCAAACGGATGGGGAGCACATCAAACGATTCGAGATCTTGGCGTTGAGGTGCTTCCCTCGATGTTTGTGATCGGCGACGACGGCCAGATTCTCTGGGCTTCCTCGGGTGGAAATGGGCACGCGTTGCCGGAAGTTTTAGAGAGTGCCCTGAAGCGAGCCAAATCGCACTCGTGAGGTCAAATTCGTCATGCCGTGTGTGACTCGACGACGCACGTTGCAGGTGGGCAGCCTGGGGATGACCGGGTTGACGTTGGCGAGTGTTTTGCGCGCCGACGAGAGGACAGCTCTCAGAGCGAGTCGCGCGAAAGCGTGCCTGCTGATTTACCTCGACGGCGGGCCGAGCCACATCGACCTGTTCGATCTGAAGCCGGAGGCTCCGGCCGAGATTCGTGGCCCGTATCGGCCGATCGCGACGAGCGTGCCCGGACTGACCATCGGCGAGTTGTTGCCACGAGTCGCTCAGCAAGCGCATCGGCTCGTGCAAGTTCGTTCGGTGCGTCACGACGAAGGGGTACATGACCCGGCCGTCTATCAAATGCTGACCGGCTACAAGCACATCAGTTCGGCCGGCGGGTTGAAGGTCGAGCCGACCGATCTGCCGCATATCGGCGGTGCGTTGTTGCGAGCCGATCGAACTCCGGCCGCGATGCCGAAGGCGATTCAGCTTCCGGAAGTCATGAAGATGGAAGCGCGCGTTCTGCCGGGACAGAACGGCGGCATCTTGGGGCCGTCGTTCGATCCGTTTCTAGTTGAGGTCTCGATGGACGGCGTCGTGCAGAAGCCGCAGCTTCGCCGAGCGGACGGCGTTTCGACCGACCGTCTGCGTCGCCGGTCTACGTTGCTCCGTGAATTGGATGCGGACGTGCTGAGTCAGCGGCAACTCGCGATCGAACGGCTCGACGAATACCAGCAGCAGGCGTTGTCGATCCTCGAATCGTCGGCGGTGCAACAGGCGTTCGACATCGAAACGGAATCGGCGGCGACTCACGAAAAATACGGACGGCATCGACACGGGCAATCGGTGCTGCTGGCTCGGCGGCTGGTCGAGGCTGGTGCGAAGTTCGTCACGGTCTATTGGGGCCACGAGGATCAAGACTGGGCTGACGGACGAGGGCCGCGACCAGCGAACAATCCGTGGGACACACATCGGAATCATTTTCCGCTGCTCAGCCAGTCGCTCGCGCCGCGAGCGGATCAAACACTGGCCGCGCTGCTGGAGGATCTCGCGCAGCGCGGGTTGCTCGACGAGACGTTGGTCGTGTGGATGGGAGATTTTGGCCGCACGCCGCGAATCTCAAAACCGTGGGCCAGCCGCGATCATTGGCCGCGAGCGAACACGATCCTGCTGGCCGGTGCCGGCTTGCGCGGCGGCTCGGTGTTCGGCGCGACGGATCGACACGCCGCCGAAGTCATCGCTGATCCGGTGTCCCCCGGCGACCTCACGGCGACGATGCTCGATGCACTCGGCGTCGATCCACAGCAGTTTGTGGCGGATGCGGGCGGCCAGCCGCATCGCCTATCGCCGGGACAATCGCTCTGGCCGCAGTTGGCTTGATGGCCATTGAATTGGCGATTGCTACGATCTCCGCCCGGAGGTGATGCGGTGAGGGGAAGCGTTCTGGTTCAACTGCTGTTCGTGGTGATGCCGATGTTGGCTGGCTGCGGAGGAAACTCGGCACCGACTCCCTTGGATCCCAGCGCCAGTCGGTACGGCGAGGACTATCGTCAGATTCAGTTCAAGGACAAAGTGCAAAGTCAGGACGTGGGCGAAGAGAGCATCTGCGATTTTGTCTTCACCGACATCAACGGCAACGAGACTTCGCTGAAGGAGTATCTCGGCAAGAAGAGCGTTGTGCTGGTCGTGACTCGCGGATTCGCTGGCTCGGTCTGCCTGTATTGTGCGACGCAGACATCGCGGCTGCTTTCCAACTATTCGCAGTTCGCGAAACGTGATGCCGAAGTGGTGGTCGTTTTTCCGATCGAGACGCCGGACGATTCAAAGCGGCATCGAGACTTTGTTGTTTCGGTGAAAAACAAGCTCGACACCCCGATCGAGAAGGTTCCGTTTCCGATCCTGCTGGATGTCCAATTGAAGGCGGTCGATCAGCTTGGCATTCGGAAAGACTTGTCGAAGCCGGCGACGTACATTCTCGACAAGCAAGGCCAGACTCGGTTCGCGTACGTCGGCGAGTCGCTCGCGGATCGGCCTTCGGTGAAGGCGTTGCTCGAACAGTTGGATATGCTCAAGCAAGAGGCCGCGAACGACGCAGGGACCGCCAGCAGGAACGAGCCATGAGCCGCGACTTCCTGAGCCTCGCCAGCGAGCTGTCGATGCTGACGCCAGAATTAGCCGAGCAGCTCACGGTCGAGTCGGCTCGCACGGGCGATGCTCCCGAAACATTGATCGCTCGGCGGGGCTTGCTGTCGGCCGTGCAGATGGACATCGTGCAGACGCTCCTGAGGCCGGCCGACATCGTGCCGGGTTACGAGTTACTCACCGCGATCGGACACGGCGGGATGGGAGTGGTGTATCGAGCCAATCAAAAGACGCTCGATCGAGTCGTCGCGATTAAAACGATTCTGGTCAATCAGATGACGGATCGGTCAATGGCCGCGCGGTTCGAGCAAGAGGCGCGAGCGGTCGCGCGGCTCAAACACCCCAACATCATCTCCGCGATTGATTTTGGCCAGCACGACGGCCGGCTCTTCTTCGTCATGGAACTGGTCGAAGGGGAAGACTTGGAATCGCTGATCGAGCGACAACAGCAATCGGAGTTGCGCGGAAGCGTGGCCGAAACGCTGGCTTGGGGACTAGCGCGGCAAGCGGCCTCAGGGCTGGCTCACGCGGCCGAGCAAAAAATCGTGCATCGCGATATCAAGCCGGCGAATCTGCTGCTGGTTGATCCCCCCGCTGGATTCCCTCTGCCTCCCGGAATGCCGCTCGTGAAAATTGCCGATTTTGGATTGGCATTTTTAGCGACCTCGGAAGTGGATGCTCGCACGCGATTGACGTCGGCGAATACGGCGGTCGGCAGTCCGCACTACATTGCTCCCGAACAAATCTCCGGCGAGCAGGTCGACGCGCGTGCCGACATCTACTCGCTGGGCGCGACGCTGTTTCATCTGCTGGCTGGCCAACCACCGTACTCCGGCCGACCGATGATGCAGATTCTCAGCCAGAAGATGTCGGCCGATGCCCCACGATTGCGCTCCGTTCGCGCCGACATCAGCGACGCAACAGATACGCTCGTTGCGGCCATGATGGCTCGTCGCCCCGAAAATCGCATCGCCACATACTCGGAGTTGCTGGAGCGCATCGAGAGTGTGTGGCAATCGTTGAACTCTGCGACACTGACGGAACTGCCGTCCGCGGCTCTGACTCTCACCGCGGATTTGCCCTCTCTGAACCGATCAACCTCCACCGCCGAACTCACTCAGTCTCGCAGTGGTACCCGCACCGATGCTCTTGAAAGCATTAAGCCAGGACGAGACACCGGGACATTGGGGGCAACGCAGCCGATGCCTGCGGCCGCTTCGCGGATGCGTCACGCACGCCGAAGTTGGCTGGCGATCACAGGAGCCGTCATGCTCGCTGGCGCAAGCGTGTGGGGACTTGTCGTCACTTTTCGGAAGACCACGCCCGCTCAGCCGCGCATGGTGCCGGGCGGATGGAGCGAACCTCTCTTCAGCGGCCGTTCGTTGCGGAATTGGCAGACACGCAGTGGAACTTGGGTACTGGCGGACGATGAAGATGGCGCGAAGTTGCTGGCCGGTACGAATGGTGTCATTGCGAGACGCTTGTTGCGAAGTGATGAACAGCCGCCTCGTCCGCTGAAGAATTTCGAGGTGTCGTTGGCAGTGCGATTGCATCAGGCGACCGCCATCGAAGTTCATTTCGGTCTGAGCGTTCGTCAGGGAGACAATCCTCCCCGTCCGGGACTTCGTCTGGAGCACAGCACCGCCGGGTTCGTGTTTCGATCCGGAGACCGCGACAATTCGGCTCCATTCCATTCGAGCGTGTCGCTACCGGCGATCAACAACGAACAACCTCGCATCGTCCGCTTGCGACGCGATGTCACTCACTGGTTTGTGATCGTGGACGGCCAAAACGTGGGAAGCCTCGAACAATTTGGCCCGGATGAACTCGCCGAGTTCCGCTTGTCCGTTGAGGACGGCCCGGCGTGGTTCTCGGACATCGAGGTAGAAGAACTGGTCGAGCCAGGGGTACGCGGGCCGAAGTCGTGACATTCACGATCCGCTGTTCGACCAGCCCAGCGCGC
This sequence comes from uncultured Planctomyces sp., assembly GCA_964539995.1. Lineage (GTDB taxonomy): Bacteria > Planctomycetota > Planctomycetia > Planctomycetales > Planctomycetaceae > SXKJ01. The sequence continues at coordinate 7,286 of CAZILR010000065.1, read as the reverse complement.
GTTGCAGTTGGAACTGTGCGACGTTGTAGTCGTTGATCGCGCGCAGGTATTCGCGCCGCGCTTGAGCCAGTGATTGCAGCGATTGCAGCGTCTCCAGCGGCAAGCCCTGAGCGTTGCGGATGCGTTCCGAGTTTCGCTCGAACGAGCTTGACGCCGCTTCTACGCCCTCTTCGGCGACCGTGAGTTGCCTCTGTCGAGCCGTGACTTGTGCGTGTGCTTCGACCACCTCGCGAGCGATGCGGTCGAGCGTCGCGATCTCACGCCAGCGAGCTTGATTGACCCGCGAGTTTGCTTCGTCGCGAGCGGCTTTCTCGCCAAGGCCGAGGTTGCGGACTTCCCAGAACGCGATCGCGTCCACATCGAGTCGGTCTGCGGGCGATTTGAAATTGTCAGCGAGACCGCCGCCGAGACCGCCGTAGCTGAGGCCGAGCAGAACGCTCGGCAGCAACGGTGCTTGCTTCTCCCGTTTCAACCGCGCGCACGCTTCGGCGACAAGCTGCCGTTGCTCGCAAATCTCCGGGCGATGCGACAGGCCGGTCGCGACAAGTTCTTGCAGTGAGCCGCCCATGCTCGTCAGTGACAGTGGCACGACCGTTGACTCTGTGGGCAGCAACTCGACCGACGGGTCGATGTGCAGTAACTCCGCGAGCCGGGCGCTCGCGACTTGCACGCCTTCTTCGGCTCGCACGGTCTCATTCTTTCGCACGGCGAGTTCCGTGCGAGCTCGGTCGTGGTCGGCACTGAGTCCCTGTCCGGTCTCGGCATACGCTTTCGTCAGATCCGCCAACTTCAGCGCGAGCTGTTCGATGTCACGAGCGATCGCGAGTTCCTGATTCGCTCGCAGTAGTTCGAGATACGCTTTGGCCGCTTGCAGCATCACCTCTTGTTCCGAGGCCGACGCGAAATACTGCCGCGATGCCGCAGCGTGCTCGGTGATCGTCGGTTGGTGAATGGCATCGGTCAGATGAAACGAGGCCAGGATTCCAGGAATCGTCGGCGATCCGGCTCCAACCGCGTTGGCACCCAAGCCACCGAAATAAGAACCGCGACTTGTGTTGAATACGGTGCCCGCGACGTCCTGAATCCGGCCTTCGTGCTTGTTCCAGTTCGCCCCGGCCCGAATGGACGGCAGCCATAACGCCTCGGCCCGCGCGTGCTGCGCGTACGCTTCGTTGATCCGCTCGCGAGCGAACATCACGTTCGGATTTTGCCCAGCCGCCAACTGCATCGCCGAGGCGAGATCAATCGAGTATCCCGTCGGCGCGGCGGCCGAATTGTTGCCGGTCTCAGCGGAAGCATCCTTCGCGACCGGCTTGGGAGGGACTGTCACATCCACGGTGAACGAGGCGGGCTGAATCTCATTTTCAGCCGCCGTCAAAGCGGGACGAGAAACCTCGACGGCCGCATTGGCCTGCACGATGGCTGCTCTGTTGGCCTTTGGAGCGGACGCAACTTGAGCGGGACGAACTTGCCGAACATCGGCCGTCGGTCTGGTTGCGCAACCGACGGCAAATGCGAGCAGGCCGCAGCCCACGAGACCAAAATGTCTCCGCTGGATCACCACGAGCGCGTCCTCCCTGACGCAGCGGCAACTCCTGCCGAAGCGGAATTCGTTCTACCGTCCGAGGGAGTTGTTCGCATGGTTGATATCGGAATTCGATATCAGGTCTGCCCACGCAATTGGCTTGCGCGAAGATAACTCATGCAACGGTTGTGTTGGTCACAGAAGAGCGGTCGCGGTGGGAAACATGGCGGACTTTGCGGTCTCGCTATTTTGGCTTCACGATCTCGACGGCTTGCCCCTCTTTGTACGCGGCAAGGTTCGCGCCGATCAGTGATTCATCGCCGGTCAGGCCGGAAACGATTTCGACGTCGGTCCCGGCAACGATGCCTGTCTTGATCGGGAGCCTCACGATTTTGTTCTCCGGCGAAACGCCGATCGCGAACGAGTCGGTCCCTTGCTTGAGGATCGCCGATTTCGGCAGCGACAGTGCGTCGGCTCGGCGGGCGACTTCGACCTCGGCCGTCGCGTACATGCCGGGGCGGAGTTTGCCGTCGGGGTTCTGAATGTCGATCTCCGTGCGCAGCGTGCGCGACGTGGTTTGCAGCGTCCAACTGGTGCGAGTCACCTGGCCGTCAAACGGCGTCGCCGACAGCGCCGGGATTTTGATCTTGGCTGGTTTGCCGGGCACGACGAAGCCGGCGTCCGCTTCCGGCACGTCGAGGAAGATTCGCACGGTGTCTGCCTTCACGACGACGAACAGCGGCTTGCCGGACGTGCCGCTCGGTTGCACGAGATGGCCCGTGTCGAGATTGCGTTCCGTGATCACGCCGTCGAACGGCGCTCGCAGCGTCGCGTAGCTCAGCAGCGCGAGCGTCTTCTGCTCGTCGGCTTGAGCGACTTTGTGCTTCGACTTAGCGGCCTCGAGATCCGCGTCGGCCTTCTCGATGTTGGCGGCCGATTCGCTGAGCTTCGCCTGAGCCGACTTGATCTTCGCCGCGATCTCACACCGAGAGGCGTCGGCCGCTTTGAATTGCTGCTCGGTTTCGTCGGCCACTTTCTGCGCGACGGCCTGTTTCGCGACAAGTTCGCGCACACGCTCGAACTCCGACTTCCAGCGTTCGTACATCGCGTCCGCTCGTTCGACAGACGCGCGAGCTTCCGCGACCAACGCCTCGGCTGATGTCTTCGCCGACATCGCCACTTTGATCGCCGCCTCCGACTGCGTGACTTCCGCCGCCGCCTGCGCGACGAGCGCTTGTTTCTGCTTCAACTCGGCTTCGAGTTCCGGCATCTCCAATTCGGCGAGCACTTGTCCCGGTTGCTCTGGCTGGTCGGTGCTGGTTCGCGTCGGCCCCGTGACCTTGTCGCCGAGATCGACATGCACCTTCTTCACGAACCCAGCCAGCTTGGGATGGATCGCGGTCTCCTCAAACGCCTGAATCTGTCCCGGCTGCTCGGTGGTCCGCACGAGCGTCTTGCGAACCGCTTTGATCGGCGTGACTCGCATGACGCCGTGAGCGGCTCCGGTGGCTGTCGCCTCGGAAGTGGCAGCCGTGTGGTTGCAGCCAACGAAGATCGTTGCCGCTATGAATAACGCGAGTGACGTGAGGATTCGCATGGTGATCTCAATGTTTAACCCCAACGCCATCGGCGTGGGTGTGATGCGGAAACCAAACCGCGCACGCCGATGGCGTGGCGGCTAAACGGCGGAATGAAACGCACTCTCTGGGTCTTCGGGGTCGAGCGACGCGGACTTGATGGTCGCTCGTGATTGCACAATCGCGAACACGGCGGGCAGGATCAGCAGTGTGGCGAACGTCGCGGCGAGTAGTCCGCCGATGACCGCTCGGCCGAGCGGTGCTGTTTGCTGGCCGGACTCGCCCAGACCGAGAGCCAACGGCAACATGCCGGCCAGCATCGCGGCGCTGGTCATGGCGATGGCTCGCAGACGCGATGACGCTCCGGAAATCGCGGCCTCGCGAGCCGTGACCGCTTCGCGGCGGCGCTGTTCCGCGAACGTCACGAGCAGAATCGCGTTGGCCATCGCGACGCCGAGGCTCATGATCGCGCCGATGAAGCTTTGGATGTTGAGCGTCGAACCGGTCAGCAGCAGCGACAGCGCGACGCCCGTGATGACGGCCGGAGCGGTCGAGACCGTCACGAATGCGAGTCGCCAGCTTTGGAAGTTGGCACTCAACATCAGGAAGATGACGAGCACCGCCAGCAGCAGGCCGGTGCCGAGGCCGTTCATGATCGAGCGCAGCGGCGGGATTTGGCCGCGAAGTTCGTGCGAGATCGCGGCGGGTTTTGGCGGTGCGGGACTGCCGGCAGCTTTGGCTTTTTCGTCAGCCTCTTTGAACGCGGTGGCTTTGGCTTCGGCGTCCTGTTTCGCGATGGTGCTCAACGCCGTCGTGATCTGCTGCGAGACGGCTCCGAGATCATCGCCCGCAATGTTCGCTGTCAGGCTGATTTCGCGTTTCATGTTGTAGCGGTCGAACTCGCCCGGCGAGGTCGCGTTCGCGAGCGACGCAACGTCACGCAGCAGCAGCGGGTTGCCGGAGGCCCGTTGAATCGGGACCGCGCCGAGGTCTTCGACGCTGTCGAGCTGCGGCTGCGGGATTTCGACCTGCACTTGATAACCGATGCCGGTCTTTGGATCGGGCCAGTAGTTTGGCACGACGAAGCGGCTGGAACTCGTGGCGGTCACAATCGACTTTGTGACTTGCGAGACCGTCGTGCCGGAGAGACCGGCCTTCTCTCGATCGACTTTGATTTCGACCGTCGGGTAGTCGAGCGACTGCGCGACCTGCATGTCGCGCACCGCCGACAGCTTGGCCAGTTCCGCCTGCACTTTGCCGATGTACTCGCGGTTCTCGGCAAGACTGCCGCCGCGCGCGGCGATCTCGATCGGCGTCGGCGAACCGAAGCTCATCACGTCGCTGACGATGTCGGCCGGCTCGAACGAGAACCGCACGTTCGGGAACCGGTCGCGGAACTCGCGGCGCAGTTCTTCTTTCATCGCCTCTGTGCTGATGCCGGATTTCGCTTTGAGGCTGATCCGCAGCAAGCCCTCCTCCGGCCCGCGCGAGAAGTGATAGACGGCGTTGATCGGAAAGCTTGCCGGAACCGTGCCAATGTAACCGAGTGTCATCGCGACGTTCTTCTCGCCGACCGTCTGCTTCACGGTATCGAGGACATCGAGCGCGATCTGCTCAGTCTTGTCGATGTGCGTGCCGTCGGGAGCGCGGAATCGCAGACGGAACTCGCCAGCATCGACCGTCGGAAAAATTTCGATGCCGAGCCGGCCGCTTGCCCAAACCAGCGTCACTCCGCAAGCGACGAGATACCCTGCAACGACTGGCCAGCGCAGACGGACGAAGAGCGAGACGAGCTTTGGGTAGAAGTTCGGAGCGTGTGTCACGGCTGTGTCAGCCGTGTTCTTGCGGGCAGTCTCACCGACCAGCACGGCTGACACAGCCGTGGCACTCGGCGAGGCATGTCCTCGCAACAGCCACGTCGCGACGACGGGGACGAAGGTGCTCGACAGGATGTACGACGCGATCATCGAGAAACCGACAGCCAGTGACAGTGGGACGAATAACTCGCGGGCAGCTCCTTGCATGAAGAAGCTCGGCACGAAGACGGCCAGGATGCAAAGCATCGCCAACAGACGCGGAACCGCAGTCTGAGCGTTGCCGAGCCGAACTGCCCAAGCGATGGAGTTCGTGCGGTGCATCTGCGTGTGGATGTTTTCGATCTCGACCGTGGCTTCATCGACGAGGATGCCGACCGCGAGGGCGAGGCCGCCGAGGGTCATCAGGTTGATCGTCTGGCCGCAGAGCCATAGGCCGACGATGGACGCGGCGATCGCCAGCGGAATGTTGAGTACCACGACGAGCGCGCTGCGCCAGTCGCGCAGGAAGACGAGTACCATCAGGCCGGTCAGGATCGCGCCGAGGACGCCTTCGGTCGCGAGGCTGTTGATCGCGCGGGTGACATGCGGCGATTGGTCAAACTCGAACGAGACGTTGATGTCGGACGGTACTTCCGCACGGAACTTCGGCATCGCCTTTTTGATTTCGTCGATGACGCTTATGGTCGAGGCATCGGCTCGCTTGGTCGCGAGGATGTAAACCGCTCGGCGGCCATTCACGAGCGAATAGCCGGTCGTGATATCGGTCGCGTCGTCAATCGTGCCGATGTCGCGCAGATACACGGTGCTGGCCGCGCCGATCGTGGCAGCTCCGCCAGACGAACCGCCGCCAGTCGCTCCGACTTTGATCGGGATGTTGCCGAGTTCGCGGATGTCTTTGACCATCGCGTTGGTTGGGACCATCGGGTAGTTGTCGCCGACTCGCAGATTGCCCGATGGGCTGACCGCGTTGCCGGCCACGAGCGCGTTGACCACGTCATCCGGTGCGATGCCGTAAGCTCGGAGCCGGTCGGGGTCGGCTCGCACGACGATGCTGCGGGCACTTCCGCCAAACGGCGGCGGGGCACTCACGCCCGGCAACGCCGAGAACATCGGGCGGATTTTCATCAACGCTTGGTCTTGAATCTCGCCGATCGTGCGTGTCTCGCTGCTGAAGACGAGATAGCCGACTGGCACGCTGCCGGTGTCGAACCGCATCACGAACGGCGGCACGGTTCCTGGTGGCATCATGGCTCGTGACCGGTTGACGTAGTTGATCGTCTCGGCCATCGCCTGGGCCATGTTCGTGCCGGGATGGAAGATCAACTTCATCAACGCCGTGCCCTGCACGTTGCGGCTCTCGACGTGATGAATGCCGTTGATGTAGAGGAAGTGGTACTCGTAGTAGTTGGTCAGCAGCCCTTCCATCTGAGCCGGGTCCATGCCGCCATACGGCTGGCAGACGTAAATCACCGGCAAGTTAAGCGCCGGGAAGATGTCGATGGGCATCCGCTTGAGAGGCAGCTCAATGCCCACCTGCTTCAATGCGGCATCAAACGCTTTTGGACGCACCGCCACAAACGCCGTCAGCAGAATGGCGATGATCCCGACTATCACGGTGATCGGACGACGCAGAGCAAAGCGAATCGGATTCATGTGAGTCTTTCCGGGCTGGATGGATCACTTTGCGAGAATGGCGTTTTGCCAGTTCTTGAGCAACAACTGGCACTCGCGGCTTTCGCCAGAGCGCTCGAAAGACAGCCTGACGGTTTCGTCAATACGGGAAAGCGATTGGCGTATCGTGAAGAGTGAGAGACCGTTGGCTCGCTCTCCGTTGAAATGTGTCAGCACATCATCCTCGCGAATTCCGGCGACAAAGGCAGGTTCATCCGGTTGAACGCGGTCCACGAATGTTTTTCCATCCGATCGGGAGAGGATCATGCCGCTGGCATCAAAGAGAGACGGCGCGGAGAAGTGTTTGCCTCGCTCAAAGTAGACTTGGTCACCCACAAAATCCAGCGTCACCTTGTAGCGCGCCAAGTAAAACAGTCCGAGGCCGTTCACAGTCCCGTCGCTGACGCGCAGATTCCGATGTTCAAACTCACCCAGCCGGAAGACATCGAGTTGACCTTTGCGATTGCTGACGACTCCGCCCACGGTCAACGATTTGATCTTCGGACTCATGACTTTGAGGCGTTCCGCTTCGAGCAGTTCGTCGAACAGCGCTGCTGTCATTTCGCCAACGCCCGGCGACGCCATCCCCGTGTCGATGAGAAATGGGATCGACTTCTTGGGCAGAACTTCGAGGCGCACGGTTCCACGTCCGAACGGATCTCGGTCCAAAGGAAAAGTCTTCGCGTCGGTTTTCGG
>CAZILR010000064.1:11698-13793 GCA_964539995.1 uncultured Planctomyces sp. | reverse complement strand
GCAACTGCAACTACCCGCAGCTCAAATATGCGACGTGGTGGCTGTCGCAGTTCCGCCGCTGGGGCATGGTCGAGGGAACTCCCGATTACGACGGCATCGCCAAGCAAGTCATGCGGCCGGACCTCTACGAAGAAGCGATGAAGGAAATTGGCTTCGTTCACGGCGGCGCGAGTTCTGAACCGGAGACCTTCTTCGACGGAGTCACGTTCGACCCGGCTGATCCAGAGAAGTACGCGACCTCGTTCGCGATCAACAGTTTGAAATGAAGTAGGGTGGGATCAGCGGCGCTTCGCCGCGCCGGCCCACCATCTGACGAATGGCTTCACAACAAACACAGCATTGGTGGGCCGGCGCTCGATACGAGCTTGTCCCACCCTACGGACCAAAGGCGCTCTCATGAACGATCGGAAATTTCGCGGTGATTGGCTGTTGTTGCCGCTCGGCGGAGTCGCAGTGGTCGTCGTGTTGTGGGCCATCTCCAGCAAGACCTGGGCACCGAATCTGCCTTCACCCTGGAAGACGTGGGAAGTCAGCCAACCGTATCTCGCGAAGCCATTCGAGAAGCGCGGCGAGCTGGATCAAGGCATCCTGCGGTTCACTTGGTACTCGCTGATTCTGGTCGCGAAGGGCTACACCATCGCGCTGCTGATCGGCACGCCGCTCGGCTTCGTGCTGGGCATGTCGAAGATGTTCGCGAAGACGTTCGATCCGATCATTCAAATCCTGCGGCCAGTCTCGCCGCTGGCGTGGTTGCCGTTGGGTCTCGTGCTGTTTCAGAAATCAGAACCAGCGGCGATTTTCACGATCGCGCTCTGCTCGATGTGGCCGACCGTGCTCAACACAGCCGTCGGCGTCCGAGCGATCCCGCAGGACTACCTCAATGTCGCTCGCGTGCTGAACCTGTCGCGCATGAAGACGCTGCTGAAAATTCTGTTGCCGGCGACGCTGCCGTACATGTTCACCGGCTTTCGTCTGAGCCTCGGCATCGCGTGGCTGGTGATCGTCGCGGCCGAAATGCTGACCGGCAGTCCCGGCGTCGGCGGCTTCTTGTGGCAGGAATACAACAGCCTGATCTACGAACACATCATCCTGTGCATCGTGACCATCGGCGTCATCGGCTTCATCTTGGACCGCCTGATGGGTGTTGTCGAACGCCGTCTGCAAGTGGCGAAGGCGTGATCCGCGTTCTCCGCACTTCAACGAGACCGTCCCATGAGCGTACTCCTCGAATCACCGCCGAACACGGCTCGATCCATTGAGCCGGATTACCTCCGCATGCCCGCACTTCCGTTCGTCGAATTGAAGCACGTCTCGAAAAGCTTCGGCTCTGGCTCGCAGCGGCGGGAAGTGCTCAAAGACTTGAACCTGGAGATCGCTCGCGGCGAATTCGTTGCAATTGTCGGCTACTCCGGCTCCGGCAAGACGACTCTGATTTCGTTACTGGCTGGGCTGATCCAGCCGGACGAGGGTTCGGTCGTTATCGACGGCGCGAAAGTCACTGGTCCCGGCCCTGATCGTGGCATCGTGTTTCAAAACTATTCGCTGCTGCCGTGGCTGAACGTCTTCGACAACATCGCGCTGGCTGTCGATCAACTCTTCCCTGACTGGCCGAATGAAAAACGCCGTGAACACATTGAGAAATACATCGCGATGGTCAACCTCACGCCGGCGCGAAACAAGCGCCCACACGAACTCTCCGGTGGAATGCGGCAGCGAGTTTCTGTTGCGCGAGCACTCGCGATGAATCCTGAGATGTTGTTGCTCGACGAACCTCTCAGCGCGCTGGACGCGCTCACGCGAGCGACCTTGCAGGACGAGATCGAACAAATCTGGGAACGCGATCGCAAGACCGTCGTGCTGATCACCAACGACGTGGACGAGGGTCTGCTGCTGGCCGACCGAGTCATCCCGCTGAGTGCCGGCCCTGGCGCGACACTCGGCCCGGCCGTCGAAGTGGATCTCGATCGCCCACGCGACCGCAAGACAATTCAACGCGACCCGCATTTCAAACGTCTGCGATCAGAGGTGCTCGACTATCTGCTCGGTCCAGGTGCCCGCAAGAAGCCACGCCGCGAACAACCGCTCGCGGCGGGAT
>CAZILR010000064.1:8153-11598 GCA_964539995.1 uncultured Planctomyces sp. | reverse complement strand
CATGAATCACCCCGAAAAATACCTGGAAATCTGGAAGCTGCAAAAGGCGTATCCAACAGCGAGCGGGCCGCCGGCCGTCATCGTCGAAGATTTCACGATCAATGTGGCCGAAGGGGAGTTCGTCTCGGTCATCGGCCACTCCGGCTGCGGCAAATCGACCGTGCTATCGATGATTGCTGGACTGAGCGAACCGACCGGTGGCGGCATCGTGCTGGCTGGCCGAGAAATCAAAGAAGCTGGTCCGGATCGTGGCGTCGTGTTTCAAGCTCCGTGCCTCTTGCCGTGGATGACCGCGCTGCAAAACGTCACGCTCGGTGTCGAACAGGTTGCCCCGGAGAAATCACGAGCAGAACAGCGCGAGGTTGCGGCGCATTATCTCGATCTCGTCGGGCTTGGCGATTCGTTGAACGTGCATCCGAATCAGCTTTCCGGCGGAATGCGGCAGCGAGTCGGCATCGCGCGAGCCTTCGCATTGTCGCCGAAAATGCTGCTGCTCGATGAGCCGTTCGGGATGCTCGACTGCCTCACTCGGCTGGAGCTGCAACAAGTGCTACTCGACTTGTGGGCCACCGATCGCAAGACCGCCTTGATGGTCACGCACGATGTCGATGAGGCGCTGTTCCTGTCCGACCGCATTGTGATGATGACCAATGGCCCTGCCGCGCGGATCGGCGACATCTTGGAAGTCCCGTTCGCTCGGCCGCGAAACCGTCATGACGTGTTCGAGCATCCCGACTACGACCGCTTGCGACAACGACTGATCTCGTTCTTGGAGGACCATGCTCAGCATCCGAAGACCGCCGAGGAACCAACGGAGGATCCGCAAAACATCCCCTCGCGCGAGCTTGGGGACCGTGAGTCTTTCTCAAACCGCCGGACACAGTCCGTGACACCCAAGTCCCACGATGCGGTTTGAGAAAGACTCGTGGTCCCCAGAACGCCTGAGCACGACACACAGAATCCTTTGGCCTGAGAAGCCCGAAGTTTGGCAACTTCCGCTACACTTCGCCGCTTTCGCTTCCACGGACAGAACGAACGGCCGACTCGGAGAGTCCGCCGACGGTCGCCCAGTCAAAGGATTGAACCATGACCGATCCAGCGAGTCACTCGCAGCATCTTTCCGATCCCGAGCGCATGCTGAAAGACCCATTGCCTTCCACGCGATTCATCAACCGTCGCGAACCGCCTCACGCCGCCAATCACGCGCTGCGAGAGCTTCAAGAGCAGTTCCACAACATCATCGCCAGCGCCGATGTGCGCTGGACCACGCGCTATCGTCTGATCGACCGGTTGGGGGCCGGCAGCCAAGGAATCGTGTTCCTGGCCGAGCGGCAGGGAGCGCACAACATTTCGCTGCCCGTCGCACTGAAAGTCTTCTCGCCACAATCTCACACGACCTCGCGAGCCTACCGCCACGAAATGGAGCGGATGGCGCGCGTCTCGATGCAATTGGCGTTGATCCAGCAAGATCATGTGCTGGATGTCCAAAACTTCGTGCAATGCCGCGGCGTGCGTATGTTGGTCATGGAGTGGGTCGATGGCTTTGACCTGCGGCATCTGCTGAAGCCGACAACTTTGCGCGGAGTGCAAAACCGGCTCAGTCCCGAACGCTTGGCCTACCTGACCGACGTGCTCATCACCGACGGCCCGCAGCACTCACGTTTGAAACCCGGATTCGCGATCGCCATCCTGCGCGAATGTCTGTCGGCGCTGGCGGCGATTCACCGCAACGGAATCGTTCATGCCGATCTCAAGCCATCCAACATCATGCTCAAGCGAACGGGCAACGCGAAGGTGATCGACTTTGGCTTCGCCTTCGAGATCGATGACCAGACGGCCCCGCGCGCTTGCACGCCCCGCTACGCTGCCGTCGAAGTGCTTCGTGGAGCGGTTTCGTCTCCGGTGTCAGACCTCGCTAGCTTGGGTTACGTTCTGGTCGATCTGCTTTGTGGCATGTCCCCCTTCGCCGGAATGCAACGCTTCGCCGATCTCATCGCGGCCAAGAAACAGCTCCCCGACCGACTGCCAGAGTTTCTGCCTCCGGAGATCAAGCAGGACGAGCCATTACTCGCACTGCTGCGCGGCTTGATCGATCCAGATCCTGCCAACCGCTTCCCAAACGCTGAAGCCGCCGATCTGCTCGACCACGGAGCCGCTAACTTCCAACGCCAACTCGTGAAGGGCGACCTTTCCAGCGAGTACGAAAACGAAATTCGACTTTGGCTCCAGGAGGTCGATTGAAACCAGTTATCCAATAAATTTTTAGGCCACGTTCGATTTTCTCAGTTCCAATTTGGGCGCGAGATGCGAACTCACTTCTCGAAGAACATCGTCGCGGCAAAGGTCGGCAACCGATTCAAGAATGAAGTCCGGTCGATAGGCAAAGAGTGCCAAATCTTCCCGCTTTGTGCCGCCGCTCAGAACGAGTGCGGTCGTGTAGCCCATCGACACGCCCCCAAGGATGTCGGTTTCCATCGTGTCACCAATCATAATCGTCTCGGCGGAGGACAAGCCTAACTCTTTTCTCGCCGCGCGCATCATCACCGAGCTTGGCTTTCCCACACTGAACGCTTTACGGCCCGTTGCCGCTTCGAGCATCGCAACGATCGCACCACATCCGGGACGAGTTCCACCAGCGGTCGGGCAATTCGGATCCATATTCGTCGCGATGAGCTTCGCCCCTTGCAGAATCATCCGGACCGCAGCTTCAACAATCTCCATGTTGAAGGTTCGTCCCTCGCCAACAACGACGTAATCCGGAGCGTCGTCCACAATCGCATAGCCGTTGTGATGCAACGCATGCGACAGCCCCCCTTCCCCGATGACAAAGGCTGTGCCGCGAGGTTTCTGAGCAGCCAGAAAACGGGCCGTGGCCATCGCACAAGTAAAGATGTGACTTTCATTCACCTGAATCCCCATGCGTACCAACTTGCAAACCACGTCACGTCGTGTCCGCTGACTGTTGTTCGTTAGAAAGGCAAACGGAATTCCGCGTTCCAGCAACAGGCGAATGAAGGTGTCCGCGCCTGGAATGAGCTGCTTACCTCGGTAGATCACTCCGTCCATGTCGATCAAAAAACCAAACTTGCACATTGTCTTCTCGCTCATTCGTATCCCTTCAGAATTAAGAGCACCATGAGGGACATCTGCGAGCGCGATTGGTCCGCATCAAGACTTGATTGAATCCCTAAAGATGCGCTCTCCCGCGATCTTCAAGAACGACTTGAACCGTTGAGCTAGCCTTCGAGGAGTTGTCCATGCCCTGAGCACCATTGGGCAACTCAGCGGCATCCTTCCGTACTCGACTACGCTTCAATCTCCACGCGAGAGAAGCGCGATTCCATGTTGCAATCGTCGTCATCATCGTTCATTCCTGCATCTCGTTGAAGAAGAACTTGACGCAGCGCGTGTCGTTGAAACGCAAATTCGAGGCCAGCATTTCACC
>CAZILR010000064.1:0-8053 GCA_964539995.1 uncultured Planctomyces sp. | reverse complement strand
TGCTCGTGGACACTGCTGAGCGCTCGGTAGGGTTCTAAAAACGGTTGATCCCACCTTGAGCGCTTCTCTTGTGAGTTCGGTCAAGACTTCGCCAGAAGCAATAGCGACCGAGACTGCTACTCTGAGTTACTCGTGCATTGCGCATGTCCTGCATTCGTTGTCAGCAAGCGGTACGACAATAGCTTCGATGTAACGCTCATTATTTCATCTCTGTAATCAAGCAGAACTAACGCGATCGTAAACGATACATCTGTCATTGGATTGAGAAGGAGATTGTATGCGCCAACAAACTGTGGTCACTCGCAGAGGGTTTACTCTGATTGAGCTATTAGTCGTGATCGCGATTATCGCTGTTTTAATCGCGCTGCTATTGCCTGCCGTTCAACAGGCTCGTGAGTCCGCAAAGCGCAGTCAGTGCAAGAACAACTTAAAACAACTGGGGCTGGGTCTGCATAACTACCACGACAATTTTTTGCAGATGCCCGCCGGTGCGATCAATCCGGGCGTGCAGAATCAAGCAGGGCTACCTTACACCGCCGCTTGTGCCACTCAATGCCGCAACACTCCATTCACGCTCCTGCTGCTGCCGTACATCGATCAGCAAACGCTCTACAAACAACTGGACTTCAAGCTCCCCATGGGACAGGCCCAGCGCAGTGGAACCGGCCCTGCTACCAATCAAGGTGCAAAGTTCAATCGTATCGAGCTTTTCGCCTGCCCAAGTGACACTCCCTACATGGAACCCTTTAACCAGTCTGGTCAAGCTCATTACGCCATCACAAACGGCTTTCGATCCAGCTATTGGTTCCCGGCTCGTTATATCATGGAAGACATCAACGCCACCTGGCGCAACGAGGGAATCACTCGTGGCATGTTCGGCATCAACGGCGCTTGCAACCTCAGCGATGTCAAAGACGGAACTGCTAACACGATGATGCTGTGTGAAACACCTTTTCGGAAGAACGTCAATGTCTACGGCCCATTCTGGAATGCCTGGAACTACACCAGCGGTGTGACTTTCGGCCAGCAAATCAACGCGAAGGCAGGCTGCGGAGGCGGACCAACCGGTTGTCCATACGCCTGGGGCGCGGGGAGTTCCCACACACAGGGAATGCACACATTGATGGCAGACGGAAGCACGAGGTTTATCAACCAAAACATTCTGTTCTCACTCACACAAGGCCTCGTCACCATCAGTAACCGGGAACTTCTCGGTGAGTTCTAAAGAAGGGAACCAAGCAATCATGATTCGATACCTCGACGAAAATCGTCTCCGAAAGGGCGGAGTTGTTGCTGACAGAACTCAGCGGCTCTGTTGCTTATTGGCAGGCATGGTAATTTTTGGGACCGTCGGCTGCGGCGGTGGAGACGACTTCCAACCAGAACTTGGAGTGGTCAAGGGCATCATCAAAATTAACGGGGCACCTGCCTCTGACTTGATTGTGACTTTCGAACCGCAAGCGAAGGACGGTGCCAAACGCTCGATGGTCGGCAATACTTCTTCCGCAACAACGGATACTCAAGGGCATTTTGAACTGGAGTATGCCGAAGGCGGAGCAAAGGGAGCCGTCGTCGGTTCGCATGTCGTCAGGATCGCGTCTGCCGCAGGAGGTGGGCTTGCTGGTGGTGAAAAAGCCATCGCGATGGTGTCGATCCCAGAGAAGTACAACACCGCAAGTATTCTGAAAGCAAATGTACTGCCGGGTGAGACACCACCCTTGGAGTTTCAGCTTGAAATCAGCAAGCGATAGTCGCTCCGCATGGCCAGGGCCGGTCATCGAGCTTAGCGAACAACGGAACGGAGTCGGCATCGTACGGCGATGCGTGTGAGAAGTGCGCAGTTAAAGATCCCGTGTCATCGGTTTGAGAAAGGGCTTGTATGTGCCAAAGATTTGTTGCAACTCGTAAAGGGTTCACTCTGATTGAACTGTTGGTCGTGATTGCGATCATCGCCGTTCTAATCGCATTGCTACTACCAGCAGTACAACAAGCTCGTGAGGCAGCGCGGCGCTCGACCTGCAAGAACAACCTCAAGCAGATTGGCCTCGCACTGCACAACTACCATGATACCACCAAGATGTTGCCATCTTCTGGCTATGCGATGGGCATGGATGGGTACGATTATTTCACTTCGGGCGGCAGCCCAGCGGCGATTAGCCGACAATCCAACACCAGCGGCTTTGTCATGCTGTTGCCGTACATGGATCTCGCCACCCTCTACAAGAAATGGGATTTCAACAACGCGGCAAGTCTGTCTTACGTCTATGGCCTTCACACCGCCGCAACGGTCCTCGGCAACCCCGATGTCAACGCGGCCATCTCCAAGACGGCACTTGCCGTGCTGACGTGCCCGTCTGACAACGGTGCTCCCTACTACGCGGGCAGGGATCAATACTATTCCATCAGTCTGACGGAGGCTGGTGGGTATCGTTCAAATTATGACTTCAGCACACATTACGCCCATTACTACTACAACCACTATTCACAGGCATTGACGCCAAATACTCGCCCGCTGTTCGGATTTGATGCCAATTATGGACTCAAAGACATTCGCGACGGAACCAGCAACACCGCCGCGATGATCGAGCAGGTTCGCGAGAAGTACAACGGGCAAGTGGGTGGATGGTCATATCGTTGCCACGTCAATATCGGGATCGACTTGGCATGGGAGCGGATCAATCGCTGGGATTATCCCGGCGTTCCAAGTTCCTACCTCTATGGTCGCTTGGGACAGTGGGCGACTGCGGGCAGCTTGCATCCCGGTGGATGCCATGTGGTCATGGCGGACGGTGCCGTGCGATTTTTGAACGAGCAGATGGACACCGTCACCCGGCAACGCCTTTCAACAGTGGCCGACAATCAAACAATCGGCGAATACTAAAAACGGCTCACCATCTCGTTGGCAATTCCGTGAAGTGGATCGAACGCCGAGATGTTCGTGACGACGCTCGTCAAATTCGACTCTGAAAAGATCGAATACGAAACCGGAACAAAAGGAGAGACGAATCATGAAAGTGCTGTATCAATTGGTTTTGCTTGTTGGTGGTTTTGGAACTCTCGCAGGATGCGGAAGTGCGTCCGCCGGTCCGAAAGCGGAATCGCTGGCACCGGTGAAAGGTTGCGTGACTCTGGATAACAAGCCACTTGAGGGAGCGACCGTGTTCTTCGTTCCTCAAGCCTCCAAGATGGGAGACGGAGCTTTTGGGATCACCGATGCCAGCGGAAATTACGAGGCAACGTCGGGAGGTGCGACTGGCGCTCCGTTAGGAAATTACAAAGTGACGGTTAGCCGTTTGGTTGATCCCACAGGGAAACCCGTTGTGGCCACTTTAGAAACGCCTCCGGCGAATCTCGGAGCGCGCGAATCGATACCTCCCAAATTCTCTGATCACGCTGTTTCGACATTGAAATGCACGGTCGCTACCGGTGGCGGAACTTTTGATTTCAAACTGACCTCCCGGTAGCGTGCATTCACCCAAATCCAATCAGAGACTTCGGCAACCTTCCCGGTTGCTGAAGTCTTTTTCTTTTTTGGCGTGGACTAACAAATCAGCGCGCTCCAGATTTGCGGCCGAACAAAACCGTCCATAATTCTTTTTGCCAGAGCACGCGGTTATCGCTCAGCCCGGCCTGCGCGAAGTATTCAAGCTGCGTTGTCGCGGTCTCATGGCAGTCGTCTCCGCTGACGCGAGGCGTTCCGAACTGGCCGATGTTTCGAGCCTCCCAGCCGAACCATGCCGACTGCATTGCCTCTGGAATCAAACCCGCGTCGATCTTGCGCCGGACATGCTGCGACCACGCTCGGCATTCGGCGAGGTAGTCCTCGTCACTCACGGGCCGCACTTCGTCACCGTTCATCAACGCACCGCCTGGAGCCAAGCAGTCGGCACACTGCTGGTACAACCGCTGTTTCTCCACCGGATCGAGATGATGAATCGCCGACATGCTGACGATCGCTCGCGGAGCGGACGGTAAGTCGCGCGGCCAATCGCTCTGCAACGGAGCTTGCCAGAATGCCACTCGTTCGCCAAACCGGCTCAGCTTCTCGCGAGCCAATTCCAGAAACGCCTCTGACTGATCGACGATCCCGACAGACGCATTCGGGAATCTTTCTAGGATTCGCTCCGCAAGCCGACCCGATCCGCCACCAAGGTCAATGACCCAATCCTGGGCCGGCGGAGTCGGGGGATCCGCGTCGATCGCGGTTGCCAGCGGCAGTGCATCGAGAATCACTTCCTGCAATTCGCGATAATGCGGATGCACATGCTCGGCCGCGACGTCGTACCCGCGCGCCTTGTCGAGTTGATTCCAACGATAGTCGGTCATGGCCCAAACCCCTTCTTCGCCTCAGTAGGATGACCGCCCTCGGCGGTCCCGCCTGACGCCACTCCTAAAACACGGACGGCCGAGGGCGGCCATCCTACTTTCGCCAGCGACCAGCGAACCCTCGCGCCGCCAGCAGAGCCAGCACCGGCTCGACCGGAGCGCGCATTCGCAGATTGCTCCAATACACGACATGCACCAACGCAAAACTGACGACGAGCAACACCGCCGGCCACCACGCGGCCCACTCCTCGCGCCGCAGTCGCCACAGACCAATCGCCGCCGCCAGCAACTCGACGGCGAAGAAGACCGCGATTCCCCAACGAGCGATCATCGGCAACGATCCCGCATCCGTGCCACCCGGAAAGATGCTCCAGAACCGTTTCACACGCAGCCAGCACAACTCGATGAACTCGCGCGGACGCTGACGAATCCATTCTTTGGCGTGCTGCGTCATCCAACGGTCCCTCATGACCTCCAAGTCCAAATCATCTCCGGCACCCGGCTGAGGCAGCGTCTGCTGCCAGGCACGGGAGTCCCACGGTTCCTCGGTTGGATGCGCAACCTCGGCTTCATAGACGGCATCGTTGTTTGCCAAGTACAGCGTGTAGCCGCCATGAGTTGTCGTCACAATCCAATCGCCCGTCGTTTCGCGGTTCCGAACAACCCAAGGCGCGATCACGACCGAAACGACGATGGAAATGGCTAGCCAACTCCGTATGGTCGCTCCAAGCGATCGTCGAGTTTGCAAAGAACTCGGCCGGAATCGACCGATCGCGATGACCGCCGTTGCCAGAACGGCAAATGACCAAACGGTTGGTCGACACAAGGCAGAGAGACCAAAGAGCGATCCAATCCACTGAGCAGAATCTGGACGATGCCGCTCCACAACCTTGCAGAGAAGCGCCGCCAACAAGAAGCCACACAAGGTTTCGGTCATGGCGAGTGCCGTCATGTGGATCAACAGCGGGTTCACCGCAACGAATCCCGCAGCGACCAACGCACCCGACAGAAGGCCCAAACTTCGGGCCACGCGCCACGTCAGCCAGACGGTCCCTAAGCCAAGCCCGATGTGAACGACGGCGAGCAATTTGGTTCCGCCTCCAACCCAGAGGATTCCCGCTAGCAGCAATGGATACAACGGTGGCCGGTAAGCTGTGCGATTTCCCCAAGCGGGATTCGCGAACGTGTGGGTGGTCACCAGCTTGTTCGCGATGCCCCAATACAGGTCACGGTCTTCGGCGAGCGATTCTGGTTTCCAGCAGATGACGCCGAGCCGAAGCACCGCCGCGAGTACCAGTAGCGCGATCAGGCAACGACGCTCGGTTTGCGTCGGAGGCGGGACATCAGTCGTTGGAATTGCAGCGGACATGACGCACAAAGTAGCCCTCTCGCTCCGCGAGAGGAATTGCCGAACGTCGTTTGACGTTCAATGACGGTGGAAATCGCGAGAAGCAGCCGACCGCGACGCACGCTCGGCTTTCCTGTCGCGGAGCGACGGGGCTACTTTCCGCGCAACCGCACGATCACTCGGCCGATGCGTTCGGCCGCATCGTCCATTTCCTCAAGAGAGTTTTCCAAGCCAACCGTGAAACGTACGGACGCCTTGTAGACCTCTGGCGGAGCACCCATCGCAACCAAGGCCGGCGCGGGTTCCGCGGAGCCGCTCGCGCAGGTACTGCCGAGCGAACAGGCAAGCCCTTCGAGGTCCAAGTTGACCAGGATCGCTTCGCCGTCGAGTCCGGGGAAAGCGATGTTGAGCGTGTTCGGCAAACGGTGCTCGCGCGAGCCGTTGATGACCGCCCACGGACATCGGTCGAGCAATCCCGCCTCCAACCGATCGCGCAGGATTCTCAGTCGAGCGGTGCGTTCGTGTCGGTCGCGATGCCACAGTTCGAGCGCCTTCGCCATGCCGGCGGCGAGCGCGACCATCTCCGTCCCTGGTCGGCGTCCAGATTCTTGGTGGCCGCCAAACTCGAACGGAGCGAGGCTGACACCTTTCTTCAGCAACAGCCCACCAATGCCGCGCGGTCCATGAAACTTGTGGGCACCGAAGGCCAACGACGTCGCACCCAGTTCCGCGAATTTGACCTCGATCTTCCCGACCGCCTGCACCGCGTCGAGGTGCAGGAACACGCCGCGCTCTCGGCAAGTCGCCGCCAGCGGCCGGACGTCTTGAATCACGCCGGTTTCGTTGTGAGCCAGGATGACGGTCGCGACTTTGATATCGCCCGTCCAAAGCGGCGATGTCCCGTCGCACTCCAAAGGACGCAACCGGCCGTCGCCATCAACGGGCAGAACCGCCAGCTTCCAGCCGCGTGGCTTCAGCGACTTGCAGGCTTCCATCGTCGCGGGGTGTTCGCCTGCGGTCAGCGCGATCGTGCCGGGAGTCATCGAGAGTGCCGCGCCGAACAGCGCGAGATTCGATGCTTCCGTGCCACCGCTGGTGAAGATGACTTCGTCCGGCTGAGCACCCAGGATCGACGCGATCGTTTCGCGCGAAGACTCCAGCACCTTGCGAGCTTGTCGGCCTTCGGCATGACGGCTGCCTGGATTCGCGAAGCTGTGCTGCAAGTGGTACGCGACGGTCTCAATGACTTCCGGCCACGGCCGGGTCGTCGCGTTGTTGTCGAGATAGATACGAGCGGGCATGAATGGATCTCACTTTGTCACTGGGCGAAGTGGCGACACCGCGAAGTCGGTCTGTTCGGCCAACGGCTTCAATCGTGCGACTTCACCTTCGAGATGGCCGATTCTGTGTTTGAGATCAAGGATCGTGGCATTCGCAGACACAAAAGCCTCTCGCATTCCCGCTGACTTGAAAGATCGAATCACTCCACCGCGAACTCATGCACCGTCACCTGCCGATAGGTTTCACCCGGTTTGAGGATGCAGGAAGGGAACGACGGTTGGTTGGGTGAGTCCGGGAGCTTTTGGGTTTCCAGGCAGAAGCCGCCGTGCTTGGCGAAGCCGTTCACGTCGGGTGTGCCGGGCAGATAGTTGCCGGTGTAGAACTGCACGCCGGGTTCGGTCGTGAGGACGCGCATCACGCGGCCGGTCGAGGGTTCGCGGACCTCGGCGGCGAGCACCGGGTCTTTGGTCGAATCGCCTCCGCCGTTGATGACCCAGCAGTGGTCGTAGCCTTGCGGGTCGTTCGTCAGCTTGCCGAGGTCTTGGCCGATCGGCTTCGCCTTCGTGAAGTCCATCGGACTGTCGTCTTTGACGGCGGTGAGCTTGCCGGTCGGGATCGACTCATCATCGACGGCGACGTAGCTGTCGCAGTTCAAGTGCATGATGTGATCGAGCACCGCGCCGCTTTCGGCTCGCGCGCCTTTCAGGTTCCAATAGGCGTGGTTCGTGAGATTCAGCGGCGTGGATTTGTCCGTCGTCGCGGAGTACTCGATGCGAAGTTCGTTCTTGTCGGTCAGCTTGTACGTCACGACCGAGGTCAAGGTGCCGGGATAGCCTTCGTCCCCATCGGGACTGACAAGCGTCAGCTTCACGCCGGCCCAGCCTTCGCCAGAGACCGGCTCGGAGTCCCAGATGAATTTGTCGAACGCTTTCACTCCACCGTGCAGATGGTTGCCGCCGTTGTTGGTCGCGAGCGTGTACTCGGTCCCGTCGAGCGTGAATTTACCCTTCGCAATTCGATTACCGTAGCGACCGCAGGTGACTCCGAAGTACGGCGGGTTCTTCACGTACGTGGAGTCGTTGTTCCACTCGTACTGAT
>CAZILR010000063.1:0-13830 GCA_964539995.1 uncultured Planctomyces sp. | reverse complement strand
GCTTCGCATCCGACATCATCACTTTCACGACGTGCTGCTGCACGACTTCATTCGGGGGCTCGGCAAGGCGGACCTCCATCCGCCGAAGTGCAATTTGCCTCGACACCGCGATGACGACGACGGGCCATTCGTACTGCGTCCGGACGCGAAAGTCACCGTGCGACAACTCTTCCGGCGCATCAACGAACTGCTCGACGAATCGATGGTCGTCGTCGCAGATGTCGGCGATTCGCTGTTCGCCTCGGCGGACCTGACGATCCATCAGCGGACCGATTTCATCAGCCCGGCGTACTACACGTCGATGGGCTTTGCGATTCCAGCCGCAATCGGCGTGCAAGTCGCCAACCGCGACCGCCGCCCGGTCGTCATCGTCGGTGACGGAGCTTTCCAGATGACGTGCCTGGAACTTTCGACGGCGGTGAAGCTCGGCTTCAATCCGATCGTCTTGGTTTTGAACAACAAGGGCTACACGACCGAGCGCTTCCTACAAGAAGGTCCGTTCAACGATATCCCCAATTGGGAGTATCACCGTCTGCCCGATCTGCTCGGTGGCGGCTGGGGTTTCGAGGTTCGCACCGAAGGGGAACTCGATCAAGCACTCAAGGCTGCGATTAACAATGAGGACACATTTAGCTTGCTCAACATTCATCTGGAGCCGGACGACATCAGCCCGGCTCTGTCACGTTTGGCGAAGCGTTTGTCAAAGCGTCTGTAGCCCTGTCGCTCCGCGACAGGACCGCCGAGCGTCGATCGGTGTCATTCGAGTCATCGACTTACGAGAGCCAATTTAGTCGTCATTCACACTCGGCTTTCCTGTCGCGGAGCGGCAGGGTTACGGGCTGCCCGCAGTATTGATGCAAGGTTGCAAACCGTCTCCACAAGCTGCAGCTTGTGCCCCAGCGACGCTCATCTTCCCAAAGAGCCATCCATGAACCATCACTGCTTGCTCCGCTCATTTACCGCGTCCGTGTTCATTGTCTTCGCGCGTTTGGCGTTTGCTGACGAACCGCAGGACGTCTCCGAACTGCTTGCGCCGTTGGTGGAGAAGCACAAGGTTCCGGCGTTGGCCGCGGCCGTCATTGAGGGAGATCGGTTGACGAGGCTGGGAGCGACGGGGATTCGAGCGCGCGGGGACGCGGCGAAGGTCGAGTTGGAGGATGTGTGGCATCTCGGCTCGTGTACGAAAGCGATGACGGCGACGTTGTGTGCTCGATTAGTGGAACAAGGAAAACTGAAGTGGGACTCGAAGGTCGGCGATGCCTTCGCGGATCAGGCCGAGCAGATACATGCCGAATGGCGTGACGTGACTTTGGCGCAACTGTTGTCGCATCGCGCGAGCATGCCGTCGATTCCTCCGTTGCCGCTGTGGTTGAAGCTGATCGGGCACGACGGGAGCCGGGACGCTCGCGAGATGTTGCTGAGCAGCGGATGGCTCAAGTCGGCACCAGCCGCGGTTCCTGGATCGAAATGGGAGTACTCGAATGCTGGCTACATGTTGGCCGGACTGATGGCCGAACGAGCGGCCGATAAGGATTGGGAAACGCTGATGCGAGAGCAACTCTTCGAACCGCTCGGAATGAAGTCCGCCGGGTTTGGTCCGCCGGGATCGGCCGAAAAAGTTGATCAGCCTCGCGGGCACAATGCGTTCGGAGTAGCGATGAAGCCAGGCAAAGGAGCTGACAATCCGCGCGGCCTCGGTCCGGCGGGAACTGTGCATTGTTCGTTACGAGATTGGTCGAAATTCATCGCGTTGCATTTGCAGGCTGCTCGCGGTGAGTACCGATTATTGACCGCGGAATCCTTTCAACGACTGCATGCACCCCAGCCGATCAGCGACAAAGCGGGTTATGCTTTGGGCTGGATCGTCCTCGAACGAGAATGGACGGACGGCTCGGCGTTGATGCACAACGGCAGCAACACGATGTGGTTCTCGGTCGTTTGGATTGCTCCGAAACGAGGCTTCGCGGTCATGGCGGCCACGAATCTTGCCGGGTTCGGCGCTAAAGACGGAGACGCAGCGACAAACGCCGTCGCATCTCTATTGATCGAGCAGCAAGGAAAGCCCGCGAAAGAGTGACTCACCACAGACCATGCAGTCGCCCGTTGTTGGCGAAGAGCGTATCGACTCGGCGAGTGACCTCCATGTCTTCGATCAACGGTGGGGCGTGATGCGGCTTGCTGCGGGCGTCGATGATCAGTGAACCTCGACAGCCCCAATGCTTTTGATGGACGAACGCGCCGAGGCCGGTGATATCGGCCGCAGGATTCGAGCGAGTGAACGTCGTCCACAGCCAATTGTTGATCGTTCTCGCAGAGAACTCGCTGTCATCGACCAACGTGATCAGTGGGAAGGCGTTGATCGGCGAGTTCGCGTCGAAGTGTTTCAGAAATTGACTGATGGATCGCTCTTGCTCGCCATCGCTCGCCCCGAATCGCGTGTCGAACGGCGGAGCGGCGATCGCGAGCACGCCCGGCATTGCGATGCGCGGATCATGGAATCCGTTCGGCAGTGTCAACTCGGTGGGGACAGCAGTCGGCAACTCGCGGCGTGTCGGGCCAGCCGCTGCGATCACCAGCTTCGAGCCAGCGTTGAAGCCGTGGCCGGAATAGTCGAGCGTGTCGATCGTCGTTTGCGTTTGAAAATGCAGATCAGTACGCCAATCGACTCGCTCCAAAACGTGACGGAAGAACGTCGGGATGTCGTGAATGTCGAGTTGCGGATTGTCCTCGCCAGCAACGATGAAGAGGTACTTCGCCAGCGACAACTGACCTTGGCCGAGGATTGCGTTCGCGCAAGTTAGCAACTCTTGCGGCTTGCGTTGCGAGGCATACGGGACGTAACGCTCGCTGCCAATGGCAAGCAACAGCGGATGTACTCCGGCGGCGTCAACGGCGTGGACGGCTTTTACTCCGGCAATCACCGTTGGAATGATCGGGCCGGTGATCTCGTGGATGATCGCGCCGAAGCTCGTGTCTTCCTGGGGCGGGCGACCGACGACCGTGAACGGCCAGGTGGCCCCATCACGATGGAAGACCTTCTCGACTCGCAACACGGGGAAGTCGTGAGCCAAGCTGTAGTAGCCGAGATGATCGCCGAAGGGGCCTTCCGGCTTGAGGCCGTTCGGATCAACGGTGCCGACGATGCAGAAGTCGGCCTCGGCGGCGATGGGGAGCGATTCGTAGATCGGACGCCCACGTCCGGTCGATTCGTCTGACTGGACGTGGGCGTCCGGTCTACGGCCCTGAATCATCCGCACTCTTCGTCCGCCGAGCGCGCCGGCGAATGTGAGTTCGCTCATCCCTTCCGGCAGTGGCATGACGGCCGACAGCGTCATCGCGGGTGGACCACCCACGAAGATGTTGACTCGGAATGGTTCGCCTCGACGAATCGCGGCGGCGTGATGGACGCCGATGCTGCGGTGGATTTGGTAGTGCAGGCCGATCTCTTGGTTGGGCTGATACTGTCCGCCGGAGAGTTGGACTCGGTACATGCCGAGATTGGAATGCTGCCAGCCGGGGCGGTCGGCGTCTTCGGTATAGACCTGCGGCAGCGTGATGAATGCTCCGCCGTCGTCCGGCCAGTTCATGATCGGTGGCAGTTGGTCAATCGTGGTCTCGTTGGCAAGCACTGGTCCGCGTGACACGAACTTCGGCAGCATGTGTAGCGCGGTGAATGGTGCTCCGCGATACCGCCAGGGATTCCGGGCGAAGCACATCGGGTCGATTTTCAGCTCGACTAAACGCCGCACGGCATCGAGCGTGTCTCGGAACAGGAAACGAGTTCGCTCGATCGTGCCGAACAGATTCGCGAGCAGCGGGAAGCGACAGCCCTTCGGTCGCGTGAAAAGCAGTGCCGGGCCACTGGCTTGGTAGACGCGACGCTGAATCTCGGAGACCTCCAAATGTGGATCGACTTCAGCGTCGATGCGAATCAGTTGCTTCGACCGTTCGAGGTCGGCAACACATTCTTGGAGATTGCGATAGCCCATGTGGTGGTTGTCTTCGTTCGGTCGCCGTTTGCCAAGGACAACGAGAATGCAATGGATGATTGGTCATTGTCGATTGATGATTTCTCGGATCACCAAATAACCAACAGCCAATGACCAATCATCAATTTGCAGTTCACCAAACAAAAAGACCCCCGGATTGCTCCGGGGGTCGTGAAAACCGAGTTGTCAGGTGAGCCTGCCGTGAAGCCGGCTCGTCAGATTAGCTTCGCAGTCCAAACAGATTGCCGAGCTTGCTGGTCTTCTTCGTCGTCGGGTTCGTCGAACGGGACGGGAAGTAGGCTTTGGGTTCGGTCGGAGGAGCCGGGGCCGGAGCCGGGGCCGCCTCTGGGGCCGGGGCCGGAGCCGCAGCCGGAGTCGCACCACAAGCACCGCAGCCGTTGCCATTGCAGCAGCCGTTGTTGCCACAGCAACCTTGGTCACCACAGCAGCCATCGACAACTTTGTAGCCACAAGCCTTCAAGCCTTCTTCCGCTTGACGACGAACGCCACGGTCGCAGTCGGCCAGAGCAGCCGTCAACGCGGTGACGATTTCGCACGAGCAGCAGCAAGGATTCTTGCGGAGCTGATCGCCAATTTCGTCGGCCGCTTCCCAGCGGACTCGCTCGTCGCAGTCGTTCAGACCATAGACGAACGCGGCCATGATTTCTGGGTTGCAGACGCAGCTATACTTGTCGCCCAAGCGATCCAAAGCTTTCTTACGATCCTTGGCATAGCACGCGGTTTGGGACTTGTAGATCAAGCATGCGATTTCGCAGGAGTGATCTTCGCAGCAGGTGTTGCCACAGCAGCTATTGGCATTGTTGCCACAGCAGGCGTTGGCATTGTTGCCACAGCCATTGCCGCAAGCGTTGCCGCAGGCAGCCGGAGCCGCACAGTTAGGACCACAGGCCGCGGGAGCGCAGCACGCCTTCGGACCACACGGAGCGGCACAGGTCGGGCCGCAGCCGTTTCCGCACGCCGGGCCACAAGCAGCCGGAGCCGCACAGGCCGGAGCGCACTTCGGACCACAAGGAGCCGCACAGTTCGGAGCGCAGTTGTTTCCGCAGCCATTGTTACCACAGGCACCAGCCGGAGCCGCACAGGCCGGAGCGCACGCGGCGGGAGCCGCACACGCTGGAGCACACGCTGCGGGAGCAGCGCAAGCCGGAGCGCACTTCGGGCCGCAAGGAGCGGCACAGTTCGGAGCACAGTTGTTGCCGCAGCCGTTGTTGCCGCAGGCATTGCCAGGAGCCGCACAAGATGGGCCGCAGCCGTTCTTGCAGCAGCCATTGGCGTCGTGGCCGCAGCAGCTTGGCTTGCAGCACGGATTCGCCAACGTCGAGCAGGCACGTTGATAGGTGTGGATCGTCGGGCAACATGGCCGAGCGATCGTGGGTTGGCAGCACGAGGGCTGACAGGTCGATGTGCAGCAGCTTGATTTCGCTGTTCCACAGCAGGAGTCGAACAGGCCGGCTTGCGCCACCCCACCCAACCCGAGAGTTGCGACCACGGCGGTCAAAGTCTTGATCCAGTACATAAAGCAGCGTCTCCTTCCCTTGGGACTAATGTCAGACACGGACCGCCGATGGTGCCAGGGGGGCGAACAGGCGGTTTTTCGGACACCGAGGAGAAGCAAGAAACCGCCCGCGACGCGCGTCGCGATCTTCTCAGCGGATCCGTGTTCCCACCGGCCGGGCCGTGGTGACAAAATTCAAAAACGCACCACAGACTCAGAGTCCATGTCATCTCCGAAATACGGGGCCACGCAGAGGCGTTTGCAGGTAGACGCCTCACAATCGGAGATGGCAGGTCTAGTGCTCTGAATCGGCAACGTCGAAACGGCCCCTTGAACTTCTCAAGTCTGCAAACTGCAAAAGACTTACGTCATTTTCGCGTATGGTCGCAGCACTCTTTCCGGCTAGTCAAAATGCGGGCGACTTTGACGCTGCAATACCGGTGTCTCGGCGATGAATTGCCTGAGAATGGGCAAGCTGTGCATGTTTTGGAGAGACAACATGACCGCTTCGGGTCGTGCGAATCGTACCTCCCAAACACGTCCAGTCAGGTGGGTCGGAGAGAGTCTGTGTCGCAGGCGAACCTCTCTCGGAACACCGGTTCGTCAGAGTGCTCCGGCAACGGCAGCCGATGCCGCGATCACACGATTCCGGTGACGTTGAGTCTGCCGGAATTGCCTTGTGGAGCGGCGTCATCTCCTCACCGCAAATCGTCTTGTGGCATCATTCCTGAAAGGACTAGATTCCGTCGCCTTTTCAGGGAGGAAGGGCAACGTGCAGGATTACAACGTCAAACCAATTGGCCGAACGTGTGCAGGCACGGGCGAAGAGCTTGTGCCGGGAAGTTTGTGTCACTCGGTCCTGGTCGATTCGAATGGCGAGTTGGCGCGTCTCGACTTTTCCGAGGCAGGCTGGGTACCGCCGCCTGCTGGAATGGTGGCACATTGGCGTTGCGAGGTTCCCGAACCGACGACCAGCGCTAAGAAATCGCTCGATGTGGATGACTTGATGCGGCAGTTTGAGCAACTCCACGAAGAAGCCAGTCCGTCTCAAGACAAGTTCCGGTATGTGCTCGCCCTGTTGTTGCTGCAGCGGCGGCGATTACGGCTTGACGGAACGAAGACGATTGACGAGCAAGAATTTCTCGAAGTGACGGGCACACGAGGTGAGGGGACATTTCTTGTTCCCGATCAGCAGCTTGACGACACGGAAGTGCAGGAATTGCAAAACGCCGTCTTCGGCACATGAGCCTTCAAGTTCCCAAACGAACCACGAGACGCCTCAAGGACGAGAGCATCGACGTGACACACCTCGAACAACCGACTTCGAATGCCGCAGAACAGAGACGATTCCCTGCCCTGTCGTTGAGCCTCTTTTGGTTGGCGGCGACGTGTTGGTTAACCCTGCCGGGTTGCTCGTCGATGCGGCACTGGATGGCTTACAGCCGGCGGGCCGCTCCCGAACCTTGCGTCCTCGCGCCGGAAGCGACGTCGGAGGACATCGTCAATGTGCTCAATGACAACGTCACGAAGTTGTATGCTTGGCGTTCGACCGATGTGAAAATCACTGCTCGGCAAGCAGGCGTACCTCTGACTCTTTCCGCCGTGATGGCGGTCGAAAGCCCTCGCAAACTGCGGTTGATTGTGCGATCGCTGGCGACGGATGAAGTGGACCTCGGCTCGAACCCGGAGCGGTTCTGGTTTTGGATGAAGCGTGGTGAACCGCATGGCATTTTGACGGCGTCGTACGACGACGTGGCCGACGGCCGTCCGATGGGGCCAGTCCCTTTTCAGCCGGATTGGCTGATTGAGACGCTCGGCGTCGTTCCGTTCGCTGCGTCCGATTTTCAGATGCACGAGCAGCCGGGGACTCAGCCGCGTCGAGTCCTGTTTGTCGCAGACCAAGTCACACCGCAGGGCCAGCGTGTGCAGCGAACGATGCTGGTCGATGCCTGTCATGGCGTCGTTTTGGAGCACTCGTTGCGAGAACCGTCTGGCCGATTGATTGCTCGTGCGACGCTCGGCAATTACCAACGTGAGCCGAGCGGAGTGCGAATGCCGCATCGGGTCGATCTGCACTGGCCAGCTTCGGGGGTCGATCTGACGATGCGGATCGGGAATATCGAGATCAATCCCGCGTCGATCTCCGAGCAAACTTGGTCGATGCCGTCGTATCCCGACACTCCCGTGATTGATCTGACACGCTTTCGACCGTGATGACTCTGCGACGACGATTGCAACATCTCTTCAAGTCTCAGATGGACGTGCCGTTCGTCGCTTGCGTCGGCTGTCTCGTTCGTTGAACAGGCTGCGTCAACATTTCGCTTGACGTCGTTGACGTGCCATTCAGAGGAAATCCTCCAAAACACGGCACTCAGGCAGTCTGTTCCGAAAACACCGCGATAACGAGAGGCCACCGAGACGGAAAATCGGTGCGATTCGTTTAATCGTCATAATCCGCAGGCGTCGCGCGACGCGATGAGCCTGGCTCTTGGCGAAGGAATACGGTTTGCCGTAGTGCCGCCTTCGCTCACCGAGAGAATGTTTAATCCCCCACGGCGAGCAGTCTGGCGTTGATCAGACGGACAAAGGATTTCGGAATGCTCTCCCCCCTTCCTTCCCAGGCTGGCTCCTTGGAGCCGAATGCCACGGCTGGTTCCGTGTCGCGCGAGTCGCGACTGCGGCCCGCCGCGCGCACAGATCGGTTCTTGCCGTTCAGCGCCCCGGATTTGGATGAGACGGAGTTATCCGAGCTGACGGAGACGCTGCGGGCCGGATGGCTTTCGACCGGGCCGAAGACGCGACAGTTCGAGCAAGAGTTTGCGAAATTCGTCGGGGCCAAGCACGCCATTGCAGTCAACAACGGCACGACCGCATTTCGATTGACTCTGCAGGCGGTCCATCTGCAACCCGGCGACGAAGTCATCATGAGCCCGTTCGCTCCGGTTGCTGCCGCCGAAATGGTGCGTGCGGCGGGAGCGGTTCCGCGATTCGTCGATGTCACTGAGCGCGGCTTGCATCTCAGCCCCGAATTGTTTTCCTCGGCGATCAATGAGAAGACGCGAGCCGTCTTGATTTCGCACGTCGCGGGGTTGCCGGCGGAGATGGATGACTTGCTGACTCTCGCGCGGCGAAATGGACTGCTGGTGATCGAAGACGCCGGACAAGCGCTACCGGCGACCTATCGGCACCACAAAGTCGGAGCACTGGGTGACGTGAGTTGCTTCACGTTCTTTGCTCAAAAAGCGTTGTCGCTGGGCGAAGGGGGCTTCATCTGTACGAACGACGCTCGCTTGGCCGATCGCTGTCGATTGCTGGTGATGAGCCCTTGGGAGTTGCTCCCCCCTTCGCTCGAAGATGAGCCGGACAATTCCACGAACTCCGCCAGCGCAGCGAACGCTTCGTCGCGAATGCTGACAGAGGGGACAAGCCCAATCTCCGGCAGTGGCCGAATGCGGCGTGGAAGAGGCGCTTCCAAGCCAGACGTGTTCGACGACGCTCAACTGTTGGCGCTTTCATCCGACGGCTATCAGGCGTCAATGTGCGATCTTTCGGCAGCCGTCGGGTTGGCACAACTTCGCAAGGCGACGGCGATGTGGCAGCGGCGGCGCGAAATTGCCGTCACCTACAACGTCTCGTTCAGCCGTTTTGTCGAGTTGCAATGTCCGGCGGATCGCTCTGATTCTCAGCACGCTTGGCATCTCTATTTGCTGCGGCTGAATCTTCAGCGACTGCGTTGCTCACGCAATCAATTTCTTGCAGAGCTTCGCGCGCGGGGGATCGGCGCGACCGTCATGCCACCGCCACTGCACTTGCAGGCGACCTACGCCACTCTCGGCTACCAACCCGAAAGCTGTCCGGTGGCGACGCAGGAATACGCTCGCGAGATCTCGCTGCCGATTTACAGTCGCATGACCGACGCGGATACGCAGAGCGTCATCGACGCGGTCGAGGGAATTCTCAAACGCTTTCGTGCGATCCCGAATCTGCCGCGTTGACCGGCTGGCGGCTGTTTCCGTGCAGTGTCCATCTTCTGCGAGTGCCCACATTTTCTGGCGACGAGCGTGGTTTCCCTGTCGTCATGTCAGGGAGTCGCGGTAGACTTCCGGTCCCGCGAATTCAGAATTCGCCCCGCCCCGCCAAGTTGGCTCACCCTCCTCGTTTTGGACTTCGGACATGCAGTCTTTTGGGTTCCGATTCTTCGTTGCGTGTTTGACTGTCGCGACGTTCTGTTCTGAGTTGGCGTTCGCTCAGATGCCTCCGGCCAAAGTCACGGTTGCGGAAGTCATCGAGCGTGATCTTTCCGCCGGCCGAGCGTTTGTCGGCACGGTTGAGGCTCGTCGGCACAGTTCGATCGGTAGTGCGGTCTCTGGCCGAGTAATCGAGTTTCTCGTCAACGAAGGAGACCGGGTCACCAAGGGGCAGCCACTCGCGAAGCTGCTGACTCGCAACGTCGAAATTCAAATCGCCGCCGCCAAAGCTGAGCACGAGTTGCGAAAGCACGAGTTGCTCGAACTGAATAACGGCGCGAGAAAAGAAGAGCGAAACGAAGCGGAAGCTCGCATGCAAGCCGCCAGCGCCGCGATGAAACTGGCACAAACGAAACACGCGCGGGTTAAGGGGCTGATCGAACGCAACGCCGCCACGCGAGAAGAAATCGACGAAATGACCTCGGCCTTCGAGACAGCGACCGCGATGCACCTCGCGGCCAAGGCCGCGCACGATCTGGTCGTTGCCGGCCCTCGTGCGGAGCGAATCGCACAGGCCGAAGCACGAGCCGAAGCGGCGGAAGAAGAAGTCAACCGGCTGCTCGACATTTTGGAGAAGCACACGATCAAGTCACCTTTCGCTGGCTACGTCGTGGCCGAGCACACCGAAGAAGGCCAATGGATCGAATCGGGGAGGCTGGTCGCAGAGGTCGTTGAGGTCGATCCGATCGAAATCCGCGTCGCCGTCCAAGAGTCGTACATTCCTCGGCTGTCACTCGGCATGTCCGCGCGGATCGACGTCGAAGCACTTCCGTCGCAGACGTTCGTCGGTACGGTCGCGGCGATCGTTCCGAAGGCCGACGAGAAGTCGCGAACATTCCCCGTGCGAGTCGCGTTGAAGAATCAGCAGCAGTCCGACGGCACTCCACTTCTCAAGCCGGGCATGTTCGCGAAGGTCGAACTGCCGGTCGATCAAAAGAGCCATGTGTTGCTCGTCCCGAAGGATTCACTGGTGCTCGGCGGTCCGCAACCGATGATTTACGTCGTTGCACTTGATGATAAGACCAAGAAAAAAACGGTGCGACCGGTGCCGGTGCAACTCGGCATCGCCATGAATTCCTGGATTGAAGTTCGCGGCGAGTTGAAAGCGAAACAAGAAGTTGTCGTCGAAGGCAACGAGCGTCTCCGTCCTGGTACGGAGATTGTGACAGAGGCCGCGGTGATCAAGCCCCCGTCCAGTTCGACTGTTGAAAAAGCCCGCACACAGAAGCCGAGGGAGAGTTCCTCCAGCAGCCCCTCTGCCAGCAGCCCTGCGGAATGAGCCTATAGCCACGCTCGCCAAGAGCGTGGATGTCGCGTGTTTTCTTCCCACGCTCTTGGCGAGCGTGGCTACCTCCTCCGTTCAACTGTCTTGCCATGAACCTCATTGAGTGGTTTGTTCGTAATCCGGTGAAGGTTTCGGTCGGCGTGATTCTCGTTGCGCTGTTCGGGACGATCGCGCTTTACAAGATGCCGATGCAGCTCACGCCGGAAGTCGAAGTGCCGACGATTACCGTCTCGACAACGTGGCCGGGAGCCAGTCCGCAAGAAATCGAAAGCGAAATCATTCAGGAGCAGGAAGAGCAACTGCAAAGCGTCGAAGGCTTGCAGAAGATGAGTTCTGAAAGCTCGGACTCGCGCGGCCAGATTACGTTGGAGTTCGCCGTCGGTACGCCGATCGGCGAAGCGTTGCTCAACGTCAGCACGCGACTGCAACAAGTGCGCGAATACCCCGAAAATGCCGACGAGCCGGTCGTGGCCACGTCGAACGTCGCCGATCGCTTCATCGCGTGGTTCATCCTCACACCGCAAAAGCCTTCGACGGAAAAGCTCGACGAGGCGATCGTCAAGCATCCGGACCTCAAGGCGGAACTCGAACGGGTGAAGCATGCGCATAATCCCGGCTTAGCGATCTATCGCATGCGCGAACTGGCCGAGAAGCATCCGGAAGTCCGCGATCTGCTGCCCGCTGACTTGGATGTCACCAAGCTGCGGCGCTTCTGCCGAGACTTCATCGAGACGCGACTCGAACGTGTTGACGGCGTGTCAAACGCGAACGTGATGGGTGGACGGGAAGAGGAATTGCAGGTCGTCGTCGATCCACATTTGCTCGCCGCGCGGCAACTCACGATCGGTGATGTCCGTGAGTCTCTGCGGAAACAGAACAAGGACACTTCTGGTGGCGACTTCTGGGAGGGCAAGCGGCGCTACGTCATCCGGACGCTTGGCCAATTCAAGACCGAGCAGCAAGTCGCCAGCATGATCATCGCCAGCCGCGACGGCAATCCGGTTTACGTCCGAGACGTCGGCCATGTGCGGCTCGGCTACAAAAAGCCAGACGGTCTCGTGCATCGCTACGGCACGTCGGTCATTGCCATCAATGCTCAGCGCGAAACCGGCAGCAACGTGCTGGAAGTCATGGAGGGACTGCGTCAGGCCGTCGCGAAACTGAACGAAACCGTATTGATGCAGCGCGGTCTCGAATTGACGCAGGTTTACGACGAGACCGAATACATCTACTCGGCGGTCAACGTCGTCAACGACGACATCCTGCAAGGAGCTGCGTTGACGTTGATCGTGCTGCTCGTTTTTTTGCGCAGCTTGCGTTCGTCGCTGGTGGTGTTGCTGGCGATCGCGACCAGCGTGATCGGCATGTTTTTGATGCTCGGCATTTTAGGCCGCACGCTCAACGTGCTGACGCTGGCAGGCATCTCGTTCGCCGTCGGCATGTTGGTCGATAACTTCATCGTCGTGATGGAAAGTATTTTCCGGCATCACCGCGAGGGCGAAAATGTTCTGACTTCAACGGTCAAAGGGACGAAAGAAGTGTGGGGCGCGATCGTGGCCTCAACGCTGGCGAACCTGGCGGTGTTTCTGCCGGTGCTGTTCGTGCAGGACCAAGTTGGCCAGTTGTTCCGCGATCTGGCGCTGGCCGTAAGTTGCTCGCTGGCGTTGTCGTTGCTCGTGTCGCTGATTCTGATTCCGACCGCCGCGAGCCGGTTGATCGTTACGGAAGTCGATCTCACAAATCGCTCGCGACTTCGGAAGAAGCTATCGACGGTTTTCGGACTGATGCCGCTGCTTGACCGATTTGGCGATGCCTTCGTTCGCATAGTGGTGGGACTCAACGCGATGATGCTGCGCAGCATCCCGGCGCGGCTGATCGCGATGACGGTGTTTCTGGGAGTGCCGATTTACGTCAGCTATCTCCTGATGCCGAAGGTCGAATACCTGCCGAACGGGAATCGCAATCTCGTGATCGGCATCCTCGTGCCACCGCCGGGGTACAACCTGGACCACATGGAAACGCTGGGGCATCGCATCGAGGCGTCCGCTCAGCAGTATTGGGACATCGACCTCGACGACCCGAAAAACAAAGACTTGCCGCATCCGATGATCTCGGACTTCTTTTACGTCGTTCGCGGGCGGCAGTTGTTCATGGGGGTGCGAGCCGTCGATCCGCTGCAAGGGCACAAACTGGTCAAGCTGGTGCAAGAGATCGTGACTGGCATCCCCGGCACGTTCGCGATCGTGAAGCAATCGAGCCTCTTTGAGCGCGGCCTCACCTCCGGCCGCTCGATCGACGTCGAGATCACCGGCCCCGATATCAAGAAGCTCGTCGGCTTCGGCGGTCGAGTCATGGGACAAGTCAGTCAGCTCATTCCCAGCGCCCAGGCGTTGCCAATTCCCAGCCTCGATCTGAGCAGTCCCGAAGTTCACGTTGACCCGCGCTGGGAACAAGCCGCGGAACTCGGCCTCTCCGCCGACGAGATTGGTTACGCCGTCGATGCGCTCGTGGACGGAGCGTACGCGACCGACTTCTTCATCGGCGGCGACAAGATTGATCTGTCGATCGTCGGTCGCGAAGACACGGCCCAGCGCACACAGGATTTGGAAAGCCTGCCGATCGCCACACGCACCGGCGAAGTCGTCTCGCTGGGAGCCGTCGCCGACCTCACGCTGTCCAGCGGCCCCGAACAGGTCAACCGCCGCGAGCGACAGCGCGCGATCACCATCCAAGTCAGTCCGCCGCCGGAGATGGCTCTCGAAGACGCGATGCTGAAAATTCAACAGGAGATCA
>CAZILR010000062.1:0-13895 GCA_964539995.1 uncultured Planctomyces sp. | reverse complement strand
GGCGAAGAGGTTCACGTAGCGCAGTCCCGGATCCGCAGGGATCGGCACCGCCAGAACCGGAGACTCTGTTCGATACCTGGGCTCCCACACGGGAGGCCCTGGGGAAAGAGACTTGGCACCGATTCACCAGCCAGCGATTTGGAGTCATCGGAGCCGGCCGAATGGGCTCCAGTATTGCCGAGGCGCTTCACCGTAACGGTGCCGAAGTCGCAATCTTTGATCGTGATTCATTCGAGCCGGGGAATTTGGGAGAGTCAGCACTCGTGAGGCGAGCTGATCTCTACCAACCGAAGGCTCAAGTCATTGCGGAACGGCTGAAGGAAACTTCACCGAACAGTCCTCAGCGGGTCGTCGCCGTCACACATTCCGCCCTGTCGCTGGCAGCGCTTCCCGCAGTGAAGAATTCGACAATCCTGATTTCCGCGGTGGACAACCCGACCGCAAGACTCGTCGTGGCCTTTCTTGCGACGATCTACATGACCCCACTTCTTGACCTCGGAACGGGGGTGTTCCACCGGCAGACTGAGGACATTCCAGATGGAGGCAACTCGCGTGAGTTTTCGTCCAATCCAGATCGAGAGATGGGGGCCGATATTCGCTTGTGCGTTCCAGGTCGATGCCTGCTGTGTACCGGCGGTATTCAGAACTTGAACGTCGCGGTTCGCGAACTAAGAGAAAGCTTGGCCGGAAGTCGGGACAGCAAGCCGAACGCGCCAGCATGGTTCGATCAGCGGTCAGGAAGCCTGAGAAGCCTCAACGGTTGTGCCGTGAATCTTGGGCTCAGGCTGATCGAAGATTGGCTCGCCCACCGTTTGTCCGTCAATCAGAACCACTGGTTGCATCTGGAGTTTGATGCCAACGGGACTGCAAATCTCGAAACTCGCCGAATGACACATGAGCGGGCTCCGGATTGCGTCCTGTGTTCTCTAACAGGCATTGGCGACGCTGGACTTCGACAACTGCCACGACTCCTCGAAAAACTTTCGAACTAATGCCACTCACAGGTGGTGCTCTCCCGACTCCAGAGCAGGAACCTCAGGACGTTTTCGAGTTCCGTGAGATTCTCGGAAAGATCCCCATTCCAGAATCGTATCCCTCCACGAGGAGAACCACGCTTTGCGTTTCTCGCGAATCGTTCATCGCGATGGATGTGGAGAAAAAGTCCAGATTCACTGCGCTCCAAACTTCAGAGGAAGGAAAGTGATGAGCACTCAACGACAGCGATCAAACGGCCATTTTCGGCTGCTCGCCATTCTGCTTTGCTTAACGAGTCTGATGGTTCCGGAAGCCCAGGCCACACCGACTCGTCACACTTGGGTCCGGGCAACTCCTCTGGGAGTCAGCGAGACCAGCTACTTCTATCTGCTGATGGAACGACGCAATCCGGGGAGCTACTACGAGTATACCGAAACGCTCCTGTTGGTCCGCCGTGCCATCAGCAACGGAAGATTGCAGGAACGCATCAAACTCCGAGAGACAGAGTTTTCGGCGGACGCCGACGACGTCTGGAGCCAAACAGAGCGTCCCACGTCGGGCATCGACCTCGGTAAGACTCTGCGAAAGTACGGCGTTCAAATGGTGGTCCCGATCAGCACGCCAACCGATTGGAAAGTCGAAAAGAATCAGCTCGTCAGGATCGAGAAAGGAAAGACAAAAGTGCTGGTCCGCGAGGACGTGATGGCGCAACCACTTGCCGAGCTCGTGCCGGAGTTTGGCGAATCGACTGGAGGAGACCATGAATTCCGGATCAGTGCCGCCTTTGAAAGCCACAGTCTGAAAGGACTCAAGCCCCCCTCTGGGATGCTGGTCATCATCGAGTCCGGCACGGCCGAGTACGAATCGGATTTCTGCCAGCATGTGGTGTTCGTCCCCGATTGAGCACCACGCTGATCGTGCTGCTGAGTGAGTCATTCCGTATCGCCAGTTCGTCCCGATTGATGACGTGGAGCACGTTTCCAACGTGCTCGTTACGGGCACGTTGTGAACGTGCCCCACGTTTTTGCGGCTCGCTACGCTACGCTTTGTGGAGTTCTTGAAATGAACCCTCTTCGATTTTGGATAACGGCTTACGGGCTTGTGCTCGGCAACTTCGTTGGACTGCATCAGACCATTGCTGGAGAAAAGGCTCCAAAGGAAGCTCAGTTTCCTCAGGGAACCAAACGCCCGGCTCCGGTGGTCACGGCCATTCGGACGTTGGAGTACGTCAGGGCACCGCAACGGAAAGCGTTGCTCATTGGCATCAATCGCTACTACGAGCAGGAAATCGTTCCGTCAACGCCGATGCCCACCGGCGCGTCGTTGCCGATTGAGATGCTCAAGCCGTTTCCGTATCGCCGCTGGTTTGCCGAACGCGATATCGAAGTGCTCGCCGAAGAACTGCGACGACACGGCTACGAAGTCCGAATGCTGTTGGGAAGCAGTCTCGGTGAGGAACGTGCCACGCGGCAGAACATCGACGCGGCTGTGCGAAAGTTGCAGGAGGATCGACGATCCGGTGATCTCGTGCTGGTGGCCTTTGCGGGATACGCCCGCCAAGTGCAGTGGCGAGACTCGCAAGGAATTGTCCTGAAGAACGAGGCTGGCAAAGAGCGGCAGGACGTCTTGTTGGCTCCGTTGGATGTGTCGTCCCGCAAAGCTCAGACGTTTCTCAGCCTGACAGAATTGGTGACGCGTCTGAATCCAAGCAGCAGCCAAGAAACTTTGTTTCTGATCGACGGGTGCCGCGACGCGACTTCCGCCGGCCAGCCAGGCGGTCTCACCGGCAAAGAACTGGAAGGTGAATTGCCCGAAGGAACGGCACTGCTGTTTGGCAGCACGTCCCCTGATCCGTCACGCGAACGACGTTACGGAGACAGCGGCGGTGGAGTCTTCTTCGAGCGTTGTGTGGATGCGCTGCGTGGTGAGACGGCGAATTCTTCTGGGGCCGTGACCTGGGATGATTTCCTCGCGACGTTTCGCCGACATCTCGACTCTCTCGGTAAGGACGAAAGAAGCTTGGGTGTCTGGTGCCCGGCCCCTCACGCTCCAGTTGCTCACATTGGCCACATGCAGAACGCGGTCGAGACGCATCGCTTCTCGAACCCGCCGCTGCTTGTCCCGTCGCCGCCGGCGATCGAATCGCTGAAGTTCGGCCCACACGAGTGCGTGTTGATTCCGGGCGGATCGTTTGAGATGGGGGCCGCCCTTGAAGATCAGGAAGCGGACGCCGACGAATACCCTCGGCATCAAGTCCACGTCAAACCGTTCTACATGTCACGGCACGAAGTCACCGTCGAGCAGTTCAATACCTACGTGGCAGAGGCCCGCGACAAATTCCTGGATGAACGACTGGCTCATGACGTGAGGACCGACAAAGCCAAGCATCCGGTCATCCACGTCCGCAATGCCGACGCCAGAGACTACTGCGCTTGGCTCAGTCGGAAGATCGGCCAGAAAGTGCGACTCCCTATGGAAGAAGAATGGGAGTACGCCGCACGAGCCGGCTCCAAGAGCGTCTACATTCATGGGATTGATGCCGAGGGCCTGATCGAATACGGCAACGTGTCGATTCCACCTGACGCCATCCGCAAACGCTATCGAGCGGTGAAGGAGAAACACGAATGGAGGAAGACTGCTCCCGTTGGCAGCTTCCGTCCTAATCGTTTTGGCCTCTATGACATGACCGGCAACGTCGCCGAATGGTGCGAGTCTGAGTACGCAAGCTACTGCTTACAACACGACGGCTTGACCTTCATCTGCTTGGCCAATGAAGGCGATTATGCTGCCGTCCATCGCGGAGGAAGCTGGCAGTCATCTCCGGTTGGCAGCCGTGTCTCGAATCGAGAGGCCAGCCACAGCACCAATGATTATGAAGACGTCGGCTTTCGCATCGTCGTGGATTTGGCCAAGAAGCCGTTACGGAAATGACCGAACGGCCACTGGATCGAATCGACGAAGTCGCATCGCCAAAGGCGAAGCGGATGCAGGAGAGCCTCGCATCGTACATGCCAGTTGTTCCGACGGTCGCACGGCGAGGACTCGCCAACACGACGCGCGGTTAATGCGGAACTGGTCAAACCGTTTTCTGAACGCAATAGCCTGCGAGACGACTTGCTGAGAGTCTGCCGCCTCTTCATCCGCACGCCGTCGTTTCTGGTGCGTTGCTTCTCGCTGGAACACGACCGGTTCAGCGCGACGGGCTTCACCTCGACAGCATTCTGATGGCGGAGATAATTCAGGTTCTCGCTGCTGCATCGAACGCCGACAATTTGTGAAAGGTTTGTGAAAACGTGGTGGCAAATCCAAGTGACCAACCGGGAATCCCAAAGATCGTCAGTGATCTGGCGTGAAATCACAAGTTCTTGACCTGCTTCAGCCTCGGTCGCAACCTGCTACAAACACATGGGTTGCGAAATCCTGTGGATCGTTTCCCTCCCTCTCCGCTTCTAGCAAGGACTTACGGCGAGTCGTCGTGAGTCCTTTTTTGTTGCCACACTCATTTGCGCAACAAATTCGCAACAGCAGGGCAAACGTATGTGGGATCCAGAGCTACTTTAGCCCGTCGATGTATTTCACGAATTGCACGTCGAGCCAATCGACTTCGGCATGAATCGTCTCTTTGAAGTCGGCCAAGCGATCTTTGGCCGGGTAAGCCGCGAACGGGTCGCGAGCGGCGATCCGTTTCAGGTACGCCGCGTAGTTCCGTGGCCGAGTCTCGACTAGAAAGAACGTCAGTGCCCACGACTGAGCATAAAAGTCGAGCACTGCTGACTCGTACAAACCCTCTGACTCGATGAACGACCGCAGTGACTTGGGCAGTCGGCGGCCGGACTTCACGAAGTTCTGAAACGTCAGATAGCGTTCCCGATTGATCCGCTGCTGCGGTTGGCTGCCGGCCAGGGTGCTGCGCATTCCGTCTGGTTCGAAAGTCGTCGCCATTCCTTCGACGATCCATCGCGGGGTCTCGCCCATCCGAGAATGCAAGCCGATGTTGTAGGCGATTTGATGCGTTGCCTCGTGAATCATCGTCGCTTTCAAGTCTGTCTCGGTCGCACCAAACAGAGGCATCCGGCGAACGGGGGGCGTTAATTCCCTGGTTATTCCGGAATCCGTCGGTGCCTCCAACAGAGGGTTGATGCTTCCCGGTCGCCAAGCGTCGCGTGGATCAATCGCCGAGACAGCAACGGATTTCGGTTGCGATTCAAACAACGCGACACGATTCGTGCGTGGCGAGTAATAGCCTTGCATGTTCGCCATCGTCTTCGAGCCTTCGCCGCGGGCGTACTCGGTGAACTGCTTCTGCGTCGGAAACACGATGGCAACCAACGGGAACTGTGGATCGGTCAGCGTGAAGCCTCGCGTTTTGAAGTAGCGTTGCAGCGTCGAGTACTGATCCTCGAAAACCTTGGCGTAGTCCGAGGCTCGCCCCGACGGCGCGAGCACCAAGTAGTGCCGCGTGCTTCCGACCTCCATCCCTTTGCCGAACTCTCGCGAGAGTTGATTGCGAAGGTCCATCACCGACAGCGGCTGAAAGCGGTTGGTTGTGGTTTGCAACTTGATCGAGTCCAACGTCAGATCGTGCAACCGTCCCGCACGGTCGAGCAGCATCGCCCGCTCTTTGTCCTGGGCGAGCAACTTGCCGGTCGTAACGGTTTTTCCGTTACGCACCTCGACCAGCGAGTCGTTCTCCGCCGCTTTGCAGGTGAGTGCCGACAATGCCGTCAGCAGATAAGGCAACCAACTCGTCCGCATGATGCCGTTCCGCCGCAAGTGAATGTGGAAGGGGC
Organism: uncultured Planctomyces sp.; assembly: GCA_964539995.1. Classification (GTDB taxonomy): domain Bacteria; phylum Planctomycetota; class Planctomycetia; order Planctomycetales; family Planctomycetaceae; genus SXKJ01. The sequence continues at coordinate 8,130 of CAZILR010000062.1, read as the reverse complement.
CACATTCAATCTAGGTCACGAACAGCGAGTGGGAGGGGTTAGGGGAGAGGGGTTAGGGGCGAGAAAAAGCAAAAAGCAGGTTTGGCGGTGTCTCGCCCCTCGCCCCTGCTTCAAACCGTGAACGACTGTTTGAACTGCGGGATGATCGGGTCTTCGTTGCACTGGTCGTGCAGCAGTTGGGCGACGGCTTGAGCCGATTCGGTTTCGCCGTGGACGATAAAGGCTTTACCGATGCCGCCGTGCTTGGCGAGATGTCCGAACCACCATTGAAAATCTTCCGCATCGGCGTGGGCGGAGAGTCCGTTGAGGACTTCGACTTTGGCTCGCAGATCAATCTCGCGATCGAAAATACGGATGCGTGGCTGCCGCTCGACGATGCGTCGGCCGAGCGTGTACTCGGCTTGATAGCCGATCATCACGATCGTGTTGCGATCGCTACCGACCGCGTGTCGCAGGTGATGGACGACTCGGCCGCTTTCGCACATGCCGCTGGCCGCGATAACCAGGAATGGCCCCTTGCGATCGTTGAGCGCGCGGCTTTCCTGTGGGCTGGCGACATACGTCAGGCCGCGAAATCCGAAGAGGTCGGCGTCGTCATCACGCTGCTCCTGAGCTTCGGGGTCCAGCACGTTTTGATGCTCGCGATGCACCTGTGTCAGCTTGCGCGAGAGAGGGCTATCGACAAAGATTGGAATGTGCGGCAGACGACCTTCGTTGAACAGTTCGTTGAGGAAGTAAACCAAGACCTGCGTGCGGCCGAGACTGAACGCGGGAATGACGACTTTTCCTTGAATCGCACACGCCTCTTTCAGAATGCGGAGCAGTTCTGTTTTGAGATTCTCGGCCGGCAAATGCACGCGGTTGCCGTAGGTCGATTCGGTGATCAACACGTCGCAGCCGTTGTCGATCAACACGGGATCACCGAGCAATGGCAGGCTGCGCCGGCCGAGGTCGCCGGTGAAGACGACTCGCTTCATTTCCCCGCCGTCGAGGATTTCCAACTCGGTGATCGCAGAACCGAGAATGTGACCCGCCTCGTGGAATCGCAACCGCACGTCCTTCGCGAGTTCCTGCCACTTGCCATACGGAATGGTCTCGAACCGCTTACACAACTCGTGGACGTCCCGCTCTTCGTACAGCGGCTCGACGGGCGGATGACCCGGCCGCAGTCGGCCTCGCAAATAGCGAGCGTCTTCGGCCGCGATGTGGGCACTGTCGAGCAGCATGATCTCGGCGATGTCCGCCGTCGCGGGAGTGCAGAAAACCGGCCCGCGAAAACCCGCTTTGTACAACCCCGGCAGATTGCCGCAGTGGTCGATGTGCGCGTGCGAGAGAATGACCGCGTCGAGTTTTTTCGGCTCGCAGTGAAACCGTTCGTTCTTCGCGCGAGCCTCCGCGCGGTGGCCTTGAAAGAGGCCGCAGTCGAACAGGATGCGTCGCTCATTGGTTTCGAGCAGGTGCTGACTGCCGGTGACTTCGCCGGCGGCTCCGAAAAACGTCAGTTGCATGGCTTCGCTCCGAAGTCGGAAGTGGAGTGGTTGCGACCACCACACTAACCCGAAGCGTCAGCGAGGGCGAGCGCTTCGAGAGACCTTCGGACTGCCAGCATTCTGGAATGTTCGCTCTCGCTGACGCTTTGGGTTACTTGGCTACCAGGATTCTTCGCACACCCGACCGCAGGCTATTCCAACTCTTTCGGCTTATCGAACAGCCAGAGCGTCACGGTCTCACCTTCGGCCAGCTTTGTTCTCGCGTCGGGTTCCTGACGCTCGACGTGGTAGAGTTGCTCTTCTCGATTCGCCGGCGAACCGCGTTTCGGCCGAGCCACCTTGTAGCCCAAAGTTTCGAGAATCTCTTTGGCCTTGTCGTGTTCCATCCCGATGACCGAGGGGACTGTGCCTGGTGACAGCGTCGAGAGCCTGCTCTTCGCGCCATTTGTGGGTGCGGTCTTGGAATTCCCTTCGGCTGCGGGCTTCAAAGGGGGGCGAATTCCGCTGGCTTGGATGACCTTGTTGTTGGAACCATCTGTTTGTTCGGCACGTTCTGCATCCGCCAACTTTTCGATGATCCGGTAGCTGCGGTCCTCGAATTTGAATGGATTCCCGCCAAGCCAGTCGGGCAGGAGGCTTCTCGAATTCTTCTTCAAATCGCCGAACACGAACACGGTTTCCTTGGTGCCGGCCGGATCAATCAGACGCACGGCACTCGGCAAGAACGTCTTCGTGTCGAGAATGATCTCGGCCAGTTGATAGTTGGCGGCGTCCGCTGGCCACAGCGGGATCGCCCGGATCGTGGCCTTTCCGGTTGTTGTATTCTGGTTTTTTAATTCCAGATCATAGCGCTGGATGGCCTTCTGGGCCGGCATCCCGAACAGGAACGGCAATGGGCCGTCGATGATGTTGGCTCCCTGGTTTTGCTTCGGTAGCAACATGCGAGTGGCTTGTTTTTGATTCACATCGACTTGCGTGACCAGTTGACCGTCGCAGTACCAACGCTCGGCCGGTCCCGCGACTCCTTTGAACTCGACGAGCTGACCATTCTCCCAATGCTTGCGGGCTTCGACGGTTCCGATTTTGCCCTTGTCGGGAGTTAGGTCGATCCGACCTTTGTCGGGGGACTCGTAGTAGAACTTCCCGGTGTTGTGCTTTACGACGTTGAAGACGTAATCGTATTCCCAGCGGCGATGTTCCCCTTCGAGTTTTTTGACTTGAGCCGACGAGACTTCCCAGTCCTTCAGCAGTTTCATCAATTCCGGCGAGACGTTCTTGACTCGCATCGGTTGCGCTGCGGGACGCAAGGGCCTGTCGTCTGCGGCCGGCTCTTCGGCTCCGACGGGCAGGATGGATTTCTTGGGCGACGTTTTGGTCGTCGGCCGAGTGCCGGAGTTCTGGCTTTGGGCAAAAGCATCCGCCAGCCCGCTCAACCCCACAGCCAGGGTGGCCATCCAAACGAATCCTCGCATCGGCATCCTTCCGAATCTGAAGCGCGGCATGATTGTCCTGTGTCGAGGAGACATCCTTGTCAGCTCACCCAGCGGACTCAGCCAGTCTTTGGACTCGTCCGTAGGGCAACAGGGCAGGGATATTAGGTATCCCTGCGAAACGCCTCTACCCCGGTTTTCTTGTCATCAAATCGAGGAGCCGTCGGAAGATTGGGTGGCCGTCGGTCTCGAAAAGCCGCAATTTTTGGGCGTTCTGCTCAAACCGTTTGACTCCTGCCAAAGCTGTCACATGCTCGAAACAGGTCTTGTCTCGTCGATGGAAAAATCCCTGTCGTCGGCGTCGATAAATTCGGTCCAAGGCGAAAGGGCAGCACATGCGTCACTGGAAAAAGTTTCTGGCGGATGAAAGCGGCGCGACAGCGGTCGAGTACGCGCTTCTCCTGGGGACGATCATCGTCGTTTCCGTCACCACTTTGGGGGGCTTCGGGACGGGAGTGGACAATATCTACAACATCATCGATGAGTCGCTGCCGACTCGTTAGGCAATTGCCATCCAACTTCGCCCCGTCCGCGCCGCTGTCTCGGAGGGACGCTGATTGCAGCCTGTTTGAGAATCGTTGATACTCGTCGCGAACGATGACCGCGACCGATTCTTCAGACTGAGCCGCCATGAACGCCGCTACCAGCTTCAAGATTCTGCCTGACCAGAATGAACTCGATCAGATGCAGCGTGATCTGCGGTTCTACCCCAGTCAGGTCACGGACCCGAAGGTGCTCAGCCGCGAGCAAATCGCGCAGTTCAATCGCGACGGTTATGTGCGCGGGTTACGGGTGTTCGACACCGAGGGGACCGCTCGAAACCGCCAGTATTTCGACGCGCTGCTCGCGAAGGTTCTGGCGGCTGGCGGGGATAGCTACTCGATCAGCACGGCTCACCTGAAGTACGGTTACGTCTACGATTTGATCACGAACCCAAGCATCGTGAATTGCGTGGCGGACATTCTGGGGCCGAACATCATTGGCTGGGGCTCGCACTTTTTCTGCAAGATGCCCAAGGATGGCAAAGCGGTCGCGTGGCATCAGGATGCCAGCTATTGGCCACTGACGCCGTCGAAGACCGTCACCGTCTGGCTGGCGATTGATGATGCCGACCGCGAAAACGCCTGCATGAAGTTCGTCGCTGGCTCGCAGCAAGTCGGCCACCTGACGTACCGTCCCAGCAGCGAGGCAGATCACAACGTGCTCAACCAGTCGATCGATAATGCTGAGCAATACGGCTCGGTCGTGTACGACGAACTCCAAGCGGGTGAGATTTCAATCCATGCCGACCTGCTGCTGCACGGCTCTGAAGCGAACGCCTCCGATCGTCGCCGTTGCGGCCTGACGCTCCGCTATTGCACTCCCGACGTCCGCGCTGGCTCCGAATGGAACAAGAAGGGCGTTGTCGTCTACGGAGTCGATCCGACGGGTCACTGGGCGAATCCGTCGCGGCCAAGTGTCGAGTAATCTCCCCCGGAATACGGCCGTAATCCCGTGTCCGGCGCGGGTAATCGGCACCGTCGCGAGCCAGCAAACTTGGTTGCGGACACCGGACGAGGCCGCTATCTTGCCCCGCTTCTTTGAGGCCCGAAAACCGTTTGCACAATCGTTTTGAGGTGAGTGAGTTATGGAAACGAAGCTGGTCGCTCAACGGCGAACCAAGTTGGGAACATCGGCGAATCGTCGTCTGCGGGCGAGTGGTCACGTTCCGGGAAATATCTACGGTCACAAGCAAGATCCCATCTCGGTGAGCTTCTCCGCGAAAGAAGCCTCCGCGTTGGTGCGATCGACGCACCGAGTCGTGGAGCTTGAACTCGATGGCAAGACCGAGACCGCGATTCTTCGCGAGACGCACTGGGATGCGTACCACAAAGAATTGCAGCATGTCGATTTCATGCGCGTGGACGCGAACGAACGCGTGAAGGTTGATGTCGATGTGGTCTTGCGTGGCACCGCGGCCGGAGCGCTGGCGGGTGGCGTCTTGGAGCATTCGCTGCACATGCTGCACGTCGATTGCTTGGCCGTGAACATTCCCGAAGCGATCTCGGTCAAAGTTCAGGGCCTGCAAATCGGTCAGGCGATTCACGTCAAGGAACTGGAAATCCCTGCGGGAGTCACGGTGCTGAACAACCCGGACGCAATTGTTGTCCGCGTCGTCCAGCCGATCATCGTCGAGGTCGCTGCGACCGAAGCCGCTGCCGTGGCTGAACCGGAAGTCATCAAGAAAGAGAAGAAGGCCGCCGACGAAGCGGACGAGAAGGCCGGCAAGAAATAGCCTGGCCGTCGTTCTTTGGCGATCGAATGGCAACACGGGCGGAATTTTCCGCCCGTGTTTTTTTGTGCCGTAGGTCAGCCTTTCCAGGCTGACTCGATCGACGATCGACGTGATTTGCCAATCCGGGTCAGGCTGGAAAGCCTGACCTACGTTTTCCGCAACTCCGTGGACGAGATGTCGCGACGGAATTCCTCTTCGGCGATCGCCTCGAACAAATCCCGTGTCTGCGGTGGCAACGTCAAATCCGACAGCGTGCGAAATGAGTTCCCTTCGCGCCGGCCGGCCACCAAGAACCGGCAACCGTGCGCGCGAATCTCTGCCAACGCAGCGAGCATGTCCGCTTCGCTGCCATAGTACTTGGGCTGCACGATGCGCTCGGCCGTGTCGATGCCGACGACAAACGCGGTGTTGGGAAACAGCCGCGATTTGAGCACGAAGGTCGGCTCGTGAGTCAACACGACCGATCGATCGACGAATTGCCGGCATCGCGCCTCAATCGTCAGAAAGTCCAACGGCGGTTTATCGACGTTGACCCACGCCAGTTCGAACGCCACCGGCCCTCCCAAACGCTGTTCGGCGACGTGCGCGAGTTCGCGATGCCCCTCGTGCAGCGGGTTGAACGCACCAGCTAAAAGTCCCACCGGTTTGACCGACGGCTCCGTCCGCCATTCGGACTGAATCGACCACAACGTCGAGCGACGACCGCCGACTAAATCGACGAGTAACGGATGCGCGACGCACGCTTCACTCGCCAGCGAATCACCATCTTGAAGGCTGATTTCCGGGAGCGGTGCGAGTTCACAGGTCTCGCCCAGCAACCGCAACAGAACGTCCGCCACCAGTCGCTCTTCGCTCGCCCGTTCTCGCAGACCTTTCGCCAACGACAGGCCGACCAAGTGTGTTGAGTTCGCGGTGTGAATCGCGATCCACGCTCGATGCTCGCCACGCTTCGGACGATTGCTGGCCAGCGCGGCGGTACAGCCGACACCAACCGTAGCGGTTGACGTCGTTGAAAACTTGCTCGCACGCTGCCACGCGACGACGGCCATCGCAAGCGCGGTCTCGCGGTTGCAACATTGCTCTGGCTCGCGCCCCAGCCATTCCGTCAACGCGAGCGGCGCGTACGGCACGCGTGCTTCGAGCAGAAACGCGGATGCACCCGGAACCGTCAGCAAATCAGAGATCGCCAAACTGCCGCCGCCGGTCACGGCGACGACCGCTTGTCGCCCGCAAGCGTGCAGTGCCGACACGAACGGCGTCCGATCGAAGTCTGTGGGCATGATGAGCGCGGGTGTAGTCGCGGCCGTGGAGATTGGCAAGCAGACTCGCCTGCCTCGTTCGACCTGCCTATCCTTCCGCCGCATTGTCCCTCTCGAAGTTCACCACGGAGGTTCCCATGCCATTCACTCGCACGACCATTTTCGGCGGCCTGATGCTGCTCGCGGCGTTCGGATTCGCCATCGCAGGAGACACTCGGATGAAGTATCCGGAGACGAAAAAAGTTGACCATGTTGATGACCATCACGGTACGAAAGTCCCCGACCCGTATCGCTGGCTCGAAGACGACGTGCGACAGTCGAAAGAAGTCGCCGCCTGGGTCGAGGCTCAGAACAAGGTGACGTTCGGATTTTTGGAATCCATCCCGCAGCGTGAGACGATCAAGAAGCGGCTGACCGAACTGTGGAACTACGAGAAGTACGGCGTGCCGTTCAAAGTGGCCGGGAAGTACTACTACTTCAAGAATGACGGCCTGCAAAATCAGTCTGTCATGTACGCGATGGACACGCTGACCTCCGAGCCGCGCGTGCTGATCGATCCGAACTCGTGGTCGAAAGACGGCACGGTCGCACTCTCTTCGACGTCGTTCAGCGACGATGGCAAGTACCTCGCCTACAGCGTGGCCGAGGCTGGTTCCGACTGGAATATCTGGCGGATCATTGAAGCGGAATCCGGAAAGCTGCTTGGCGATGAACTTCGCTGGGTCAAATTCAGCGGCGTGTCATGGACCAAAGACTCGCGCGGGTTCTTCTACAGCCGCTACGACGAGCCGAAAGAAGGGGCCGCGTTCCAAAGCCTCAACAAAAACCAGAAAGTGTTCTACCACCGTGTCGGCTCATCGCAGGCCGATGACGTGTTGGTCTACAAACGACCCGATCAACCCGACTGGGGTTTTCAGACCACCGTCACCGAGGACGGCCGCTACCTCATCATCACGACCTGGAAAGGGACCGACGACAAGTACCGCGTCGCCTACAAAGATCTGCTGGAACCGTACGGCATGCCGATCGACCTGATCGACCATTTCGACAACGAGTACAGCTTCATCGGCAACGATGGCCCGGTCTTCTACTTTCAGACCGACCTGGAAGCGGCCCGCAAGCGAGTCATCGCGATTGACACTCGCAAGCCGCACTTGCTGAAGGAGCTGATCCCCGAAGCGAAAGAAACGCTCGTCGGAGTCAACATCCTCGCGAACCAGTTCGTGGCGACGTACCTCAAAGACGCCAAGACGCAGGTGAAGCTGTTCGCACTCGACGGCCGCTTCGTCCGCGAGGTCGAGTTTCCCGGCATCGGCAGCGCGGGCGGCTTTGGCGGCAAGCGAGAGGACACCGAGACGTTCTATTCCTTCAGCAGCTTCAACACGCCGACCAACCTGTTTCGTTACGACCTGCTGACCGGCAAGAGCGAGCTCTTCCGACAAGCAAAAGTGAAGTTCAGCCCCGATGACTACGAGGTCACGCAGGTCTTCTACAAAAGTAAAGACGGCACTCGTGTCCCGATGTTCCTGGCTCACAAGAAAGGGCTGAAGAAGGACGGCTCGAACCCAACGCTGCTGTACGGCTACGGCGGATTCTCGATTTCACAAGTGCCGAGT